>JALSMC010000156.1 GCA_026987995.1 Sulfurimonas sp.
ACAACAGATAGTGCAGAATAAGTAACAACAGTTTTTTTAATACCACTATACATCTAAAAATCCTTTTTCTATTACATGTATTCTATCATAAAATGTTATAGAACAGTAACTGTCAAATATCATTATTTAAATTATGCTAAAATCTCTTAAAGGCAGATGCATGAATATACTTTTAATGGAAGATGATGCGGTTCTTTCAGATATTTTACTAGACTATCTTAGAGAAAGTTTTAATGTTACATATGCTTTTAACTCTCAAGAAGTCCATAAACACCTAGCATCAAAAAAGTATGCTTTATTCATATTTGACATCAATGTTACAGGAAAAAATGGTCTTGATTTACTTGAAGAACTTCGTTCTTACAGCGATACTACCCCAACTATTTTCATAACAGCTTACACAGATACAGCCTATCTCCAACGTGCTTTTGATCTTGGTGCACACGACTACATCAAAAAACCTTTTGAACTCCAAGAACTTCATGCTCGAATACAAAACACTAAAAGACTCTTTAACATTGATACAAAAGAAGAGGTACAAATCTCACCTACTATGAGCTTTTGTACTCTCAAAAATGAGGTTTATAAAGATAATATTACTATATCTTTAGGAGCTAAAGACTCCAATCTTTTAGCCTACTTTATAAACAACAGTTCAAGACTTATAAGTACAGAAGAACTCACTCAAAATGTATGGGATTATGACTCTATGCCTAGTGATGCTACTCTGCGTTCACACATCAGGACATTGCGTGATATCATAGGCAAAGAAAAAATCACAACAGTAAGAGGAGAGGGTTATATTTATGAATAAAATTACCAAAAAATCTTTTTACTCCTTTTTAGCACTCTATCTCATTAGCTCTTTTATCTTTTTAGCACTTGCAGCATACTGGTTTTTCACCTCGCAAGTTTCCATGGAGATGAATAATAACTTCTACCGTATGACACAAATAGCGGATAAGGTAAGCTCAAATATCATTCAAGCACACATGATGAATAAGTCTTATACTTTAGAGTCCTTCCCCCATGCAAAAGTTGCAATACTCGATGATAAAAAACATATAATGCAGGGTGACTACACTAAACAGATAGACTTTGCCAAAGACTTTTATATGGCAGATGAGAGTTTTACTTTAGTATCTACAAGAGCAAATGGACACCTTAATGTTGCCTATGTGATTGTTCAAAGTAATCAATGCAATAAAAATGTCATGGCTTTAAAAAATAGAGTCGCTTACACTGTAATCTTTACTGCTCTTTTTATCATTGTTATTGCTGTTTTTCTTTCTTATATGTTTTTAAAACCCATAAAAGAGAAGATGGAAGAGATAGAACAGTTTGTAAAAGACACTACACATGAGTTAAACACTCCCATAACTGCACTTATGATGTCTACTTCACGCCTCAAAAGTAAAAAAGAGTATGATGAAAAAATCACTCAAAATATCAGCATAAGCACAAAACAACTCTATGAAATCTATTCATCTTTGAGTTTTTTGAGTTTTGACAACAAAAAAGAGCAGGCAGAACTTCTGCGTTTTGATAGAACTATTGAAACATCAGTTGCATACTTTAGTGAACTGCTTGAACGCAAAAAAATCAACATAGAAGTACACTTAGAACCATGTGAACTTGAAATAGCTCCTACAAAAGCTAAAATGCTCATAAATAACCTGCTCAGTAATAGCATAAAGTACTCTAAACCAAATACAAAAATTACACTTACACTCACACAAAAACACTTCTCTATCAAAGATGAAGGAATAGGAATTGCTAAAGATAAACTAGATGAAATTTTCATCCGTTTTGTAAGAGCAAACTCTTATGCTGGTGGGTTTGGTGTAGGGCTTCACATAGTCCAAAACATAGTTAGTGAATATAACTACACAATAGATATCGACTCACAAGAAGATGTAGGGACAACAGTGACTCTTAATTTTGGACAACTTTAAAGGATATAAAAATGACAACGACTCTTGATTTAGCAAAACAGATAGCAAATATGCAAACAGACTTGCTTGTTGTTTTTGAGAACGATGATATTATCCTTACAAACAGTGCTTTTAACAAATTTTTTGGTGTAAGTTCAATGCAGGAGTATAAGAGTAGTTTTGGAGAGTTCATAAACCACTTTGTACCCCATCCTTCCTACTTTAATGCCGAAAAAATTAACGAAGGTGAAACTTGGTTTGAATCCATACAAGCACTTGATGAGATAGATAGAGTTGTCAGTATATTAGACCAAACCTTTGAAGGGCATGCCTTTAGTGTTCGCATAGATTCTAGCCTTGATAATCAAAAAATAGTCACATTTACAGACATAACACAGTCTCTCATACAAAGAATTATGATAGAAAACAATGCTAACATAGATAAACGCAGTGGGGCTTACACAAAACAGTACTTTTTACAGATAACGAGTAGTTTTGAAGAAGCCGCAAGTTTTAACAAAAAAATCATAGGTCTGACACTCATAGACATAGAAGAGAGTGATGAGATAAATCATGAAAACACACAAGAATTCGTGCGGTATTTTAAGGGGTTTATCAGACAAGATGATATGTTAGTAAAGTACTCTGACACAAAATTTCTACTTGCATTTTTAGTTGATGATGCACAAAAAGCACTACAAGTGACAAGCAAACTCAACATCATGTTGCAAAAACATAATGTAGATGGTTTCTCTTTTAAACTAAGCACTAAGTATCAAGAAAAAAATGAAAAGCTAAACACTCTTATCTCTAAAGTTCTTGAAAATTAAATTTCGATTCCCTAATGGCATGAGCGACAAACTCACTCATATCATCGAGTATCTCTTCTCCACGGCGAAAACTTAGACCGCAAGCTCCATCAGAGTAAAAGACTCCTGCTTGATAGTACTTTCCGCTTTCATCTCTTACAAAATCTACATACTCTTGATAAACAGCCTTGTACTCTTCGTATATTCCATCTGTTTGTAAAAGTATCTCACCATTTTCTACTATGTCTATGTTTGCACCCTCTCTCCCAAACATTCTTTTTTTTACATACTTCTCTTTTATAGGTTCAAAGGATGTTTTTAAAAGGTAAGGCGAGTCAGGAAATAACTCATACAAAATAGCCAACATCCCTTTAGACTGATAGAGCAGAGTAAACGCAGGGTTTAGCATTGCCGTCTCTGTGTTCGTGCAAAAATTTGGCATATCTTCCCATGGATAAAGTTTAAACCAAAAGTCATAAGGCATCGACTCTTCACACTCTTCTAAAACTTCAAACACCGTAATAAGCCCTCTACTTTTTGCCATATCTTCTAAAAACTTCACAGTTATCTCTTCTTCTTGTATACCCTCTACACTTGAGAAGAGAAACTTCGAAAAAGGTCCATTTTTTGTCTCGCTTATCTTTACAAATTTCTCAGCGATACTTGAATAAATAGTGTTAAACTGCTTTAAACTAACATCATGATGAAAACGCAGCATCAACTCTTGTATAGCCGCACTCTCAAGTAAAAGTGTCGGTGTATCTGCATTAAACTCTATGAGTTTTATAGGTTTGCCATCTATCCCACCACTGAGATCAAAACGTCCATAAAGATGATTACCTCTTTCCTCTTTAAAACTTCTCTCTATCTCTGCAATTAACCCCGATGGAATATCAAGTGCATCGTAAAGTTTATGCTCTATGACATACTCAGCCCCTCGCTCATACATTTCATAGAGCTCATTACTGGCAACTACATAAGCATCAACCTCTGCTTGTGTTACAGCTATAAACTTATCTTTTACTATGTACTCCCCATCTTCATCATTGTGCCATGTGTAGCCCATTGCATCAAGATGTGCTTTTGGTAGCTCTTTTATCTTTATAAATTTTGGCATTAGCTACTCATACTTCACTTGCATCTGTGCACCTGTCTGCTCTTTTGTATCAAAGCCTTGGGACTTGCCCCAGTAAGAGATGATTTTTTGTAAAAATTTTGCTGCAAAAAGTTGTGAGACTTTTGACTCTTCAGGAATAAGCTCAACCATATCAACCCCTACTATATTTGCACTAGAGTTTAAAAAAAGAGCCTCAAGTATATCTGTCCCGAAGTAGTAATCTATTCCTCCGGCTTGTGGCGTGCCCACACTTGGAACATAAGCAGGATTGAAAACATCCATGTCGATGCTAAGATAAACATCTCCTTCCAAAGAAGCAATACTCTCAAGCACCTCTTCTCTAACAGCCTCACTTCGAAGTGCTCTATCCATAAAACATGTGATATTTTTGTCCTCTTTTATGCGAAGTGCTTCTGTTTCAAACATCGAACGTATGCCTACCATGAAAACTTTATGTCCTTGTTTTAAAAGCTGAAACGCAGGTGTGGCATGTGAGTTTACATCACCTAAATACGAACGTCTTAAATCTGCATGAGCATCTAAAAACAAGACTGTCATAGGCTTGTCTACTAACGCTAACGTTAGTTGTGGCGTTATAGAGTGGTCACCACCGAGTGAGACAAATAGCTGCTTTTTATCTCGACTACGAGCACTAAAAGATGTTTTGATTTTATCAAACTCATGAATACTCTCAGCCACATGTACCTGCATATGTTTCATAGGTGAGTACTCTAAGTCTTCATCGTAGTACTCCATCTGTTCTGTCTCTATAAGTATCACATCTGGTGCATCTTCTGTTCCCACTTTACCACTCACACTACCACCCCAGCAGACTCTATTTATAACGATGTCAGCATCTTGCATACTCGTATTTGGTAACTCTTGGTACTCAATAGTATTGTTATTATTTGTCTCGTTCAAACTAAATTCCTATGTTCTTTTTTATCTGGTTTGGTAGAATAAACGCAGTAATTAAACTCTCTACACCAAGCCCAATTAGTTCTAAGTCTTGTGCTCTTTTTGTAAATGTCTCTGTCAGATTAGTATCTAGCACACTCAAATCATCACTAGCCATAACATATCCCCATAGACTATAAAACGAAGACACTATAACCCCATAAGATCTCACATCACTAAAAACAGAAGCCATCATCTCTCGTATGCGTTTATGATTAACAGACTCTCCAGTGTCAAGAGCTCCAGCTTGTGTCGCAATGATTCCCTTTGGATTGAGTACTTTTTTTATTTTTTTATAGAGAGTTTCACCATAAAGAGAAGCAACTGACGAGTCCCAGTCAGCAACATCCACTAAGTCGCCTATGACAACATCAAACTTTTCGCTTGCAGTATCAAGATACTCTTTAATGTCCATATACAAAACTTCTAAACGAGAGTCACTAAACGCCGACTCACCCCAAGATGAAATGTGTGCCTTACAAAGTGAAACAAACTCTTCATCTATGTCAACCATCACAACTTTTGTAACAGACTTATGAGCTAAAACTTCACGAGCAGTAGCACCCTCTCCTCCACCCATAATAAGTACAGTTTTAGGATGAGGATGCGCAAGAAGAGCCGGATGAACAAGTGCTTCATGATACATATGCTCATCACTCTCGCAAGACTGTACATCTCCATCAATACTCACACAAACACCATGCATCTGAGACTCAAAGAAAAGATACTCAGCAAATGCAGTTTTTCCACTCGCTATGATATGTGTAACTCCTCTCTCAATACTATCAGACTCATTTTGTACTTCTCTATAGGTAATCATTCCTATCCTTATTCTCTTTGGCATGATTATATACTATTGTCGCTTATCTTGACAAGTTACACCTTAACTACTATACTCAACATTAATTAAAGCTATCCATTATTAAAGGAAATTATTTATGCTTCTCTCTACAAAAAACTTATCGGGTGACCTTTTTGGAGGGCTAACTGCTGCCATCGTTGCTCTTCCTCTAGCGCTTGCCTTTGGTGTGCAGTCTGGTATGGGTGCTATTGCTGGACTTTATGGGGCTATTGCTGTTGGTTTCTTCGCTGCTCTTTTTGGTGGAACTCAAACTCAGATAAGTGGTCCTACGGGTCCTTTAGCAGTTGTCGCATCTGTTGTTATAGCGAGTGAGATAGCCTTTTATGGTTCACTTGATGCAGCAATAGGAACTATAGTTGGAACTTTTGTTCTAGCAGGTGTTTTTCAGATTTTACTTGGTGTTTTTAAGATTGGACAGTACATAAGATACATTCCTTATCCTGTTATCTCTGGCTTTATGAGTGGTATCGGTGCTATTATTATCATTATGCAGATATTTCCATTTTATGGGCTTTCTTCTCCAAACAGCATTATAGAAATTTTTCTTCACCTTGATGACATTAGTGACAACATAAATATACAAGCAGTACTCCTCTCAGTTGGAACTATAAGTATCATCTATCTTTTTCCTATGCTTACAAAAAAGATACCCTCTACACTTGTGGCTCTTGTGAGTTTAACTCTAGTTTCCACTTTTATGGGGCTCAATGTCTCCATCATCGGCGATATTCCTAAGGGGTTTCCAGAAGTTCACATAGATACTCTCCTCTCACTAGACTGGCATCGTCCTATGCTTATGATTATCCCTGCCATCACACTCGCAGCACTTGCTTCCATAGACTCTCTTCTTACTTCTGTTGTAGCTGACAACATGACAAAAACACAACATGACTCTAACAGAGAACTAGTTGGACAAGGTATAGGAAATATCGTCGCTGGACTCATCGGCGGTCTGCCAGGTGCAGGTGCTACAATGAGAACAGTGGTAAACATAAAGGCAGGAGGGAGAACAAATCTCTCTGGTGTTATACATAGTATAGTGCTTGTCATCATACTCTTTGGTGCTGGTGCTTATGCCAAGCTCATTCCTCTGCCTGTTTTAGCGGGTATTCTTATCACAGTTGGGCTAGGTATCATCGACTATAAGGGTATAAAACACTTAAGAGAAGTCCCTCGTGCAGATGCTGTCATCATGGTAATAGTACTTTTTATGACAGTTTTTGTTGATCTTCTTCAAGCCGTTGCAATTGGGATGGTTTTAGCTTCTATACTCTTTATGAAGCAGATGGGAGATATGGGAGAGAACAAGTCAGTATCTAAAACACTCAAAGATTTTCATGATATTTTTCCACCCTCTCCAGCAGAGAGAGAATCTTGTAAAGATATAGAAAATCAAGTCTACATCCAACACTTTAATGGTCCTATATTTTTTGGATTTACTGCACACTTTAAACAGATGATGAAAGAATTACCCGAGGTAAGTGTTGTTATATTTAGAATGTACAATGTGCCAAGTATAGATCAGAGTGGTATGTATGCGATAGACGATGCCATTTATGAGCTAAATAGTAAAAATATTACTGTTCTCATTACGGGCATAAATGAACAGCCTAGAAAAATGCTACAAAATATAAAAGTTATTCCAACTCTTGTGCCCCAGAATCATCTCTTTTTAGACTTAAACGCAGCACTTAATATGCTAAAAGAACATCAAAGTAACTTTAGAGAAAGTAAGAGTAAAGAGAATATTTATAAAATTCTTTGTATTAATTAAGCTGATACTTTTTTAGAATAAACCTTAACCACATCATAAATAGCCTCAGTTAAAGTATGTAACTCGCTCTTACTGATGACAAACGGAGGCATGATGTAGACAAGTCTGTTAAAAGGTCGTAGCCAAACACCATGTTTGATAAACTCTTCTGTCATCCAAGCCAAGTCAACATCCTCTTTAAGTTCTAGCACCCCAATAGCCCCAAGAACACGAACTTCTTTTACAATACCCAATTCTTCACATCTTTTTAGCTCTGCATTTAGTTGTGTTTGGATGTTTTCAATTCTCTCTTGCCATGGGGAGTTTAGGAGTAACTCTAAACTCGCATTTGCTACGGCACATGCTAGAGGGTTTGCCATGAAAGTGGGCCCGTGCATGAGGACATTGCCTCCTGCTTCAACTCCTTGCATCACTTTTTTACTCGTTAGAGTTGCTGCGAGTGACATGTAGCCACCTGTGAGTGCTTTACCCACACAGAGTATGTCAGGACTCACATCAGCCCACTCGTAAGCAAAAAGTTTTCCTGTTCGCCCAAAACCTGTTGCTATCTCATCTAAGATAAGTAGCACATCATACTCCGTGCAAAGCTCTCTTACTCTTTTTAAAAACTGTGGAGAATATATTCTCATGCCGCCTGCCCCTTGGACTATTGGCTCTAAAATAACGGCTGCTATATTTTTATGGTTTTTTTCAAGTTTTTCTTTAAAATCTTTGATGCACTTCTCATTCCACACATCTCCAAACATACACATAGGAGCTTCTGCAAAGATATTTTTATGTAGCACTCCTTCAAACGCCGAGTGCATCCCTGTCACAGGGTCACACACACTCATAGCTCCAAGAGTATCGCCATGGTAGCCCTTACTAAACGCGAGTATCTTTGTTTTTTCTTTATTTCCTTGAGAATTCCAGTACTGAAATGCCATCTTTAAAGCCACCTCAACACTCACGCTTCCGCTATCACTAAAGAAGATATGTTCTAGCTTTTCATCTGTAATACTTAGAAGTGTTTGTGCTAGTTTGATAGCCGGCTCGTGAGTAAGCCCACCAAACATTACATGGCTCATTTTTCCTAGTTGTTCCATGGCAGCTGCATTTAACTCAGGTACATTGTAGCCATGTATGACAGACCACCACGAACTCATGCCATCTATGATTTTTTTACCATTTTCTAATTCTAAGTAAACACCAGATGCAGACTTTACTAGTTGCATCTGTGCATTTGGGACTGAGGGGGCATAGGGGTGTAGTATGTGTTGTGTATCAAAGTCTCTCATGAAGTTCTCCATCCGTTAAATATACTTAACATCTCTGCGTTTAACTCATTCATATATATGTTTTTTTCTTCTTTATGCAACTGCGTTTGAGGTGAGAAGTACTCATCTGTTTTCATATCAGTTCGTAGTAGTTTTAACTGCCAAATATTATCGTTTTGCAAGATTAACTCTTTTGTTTTATAACTTTTAAGAGTCTGTGCGCTTATATACTCTTGTATGGAGCTTAATGCATGGTCCATATAAACATGCTCCCCTTTTTTGTTTCTAGTAAACCCTCGAACATTGTAGTCAATTGTCACAATGTCCGTGTCAAAAAAGTCAAAAATGGCGTTTAATGAACTCAGAGGTGTTATTTCCCCACAGGTTGAGAGTTCTATGTCTACACGAAAACTCAAAATCCCATTTTCATTATCAAAGTCAGGGTAAGTGTGTGCCGTTATGTGACTTTTATCTAAGTGCATATTGACACCTGAGCCTTTTATATCACCTAAGAGTATCATAGAACTTGCACCATAAGGTTCATAATCTTGCAAAGACATATGTAAGACTTCTGCTTCTATACTATGCACTATTTTTTTTAAGAGTGTAGAGATTTCTTTAGCAGAGTAACGAGAGTTTATATACTTTATGTAAGACTCTTTTTCTTCCAAACTTGGAGCGATAACAAAGTCGTAAAAACTAAAACTAAGTGCTTTTTTAAGATTATTAAAACCCGATAGTTGCATATTTTTCCTCTTTATTTATGAGGGTGATTATACATTTTTTTTACTTTGAGAGTGGTTTAGGAGTAGATGCCATATATCTTTGCTCTTGCTAATAACTCTTTCGAATAAGAACTCATAGTCATACTCTCTGCCATTTTTCCATTTAAAGTAAAAACTTTTTTCTCTGAATTTATAATTTTTAAAGCCTCTTCATACTCTTCTTTAGTAACTTTATAAAGTTCATTTACAGGTTCTATCTGCTTAGGATGGATGATTGTTTTAGTAAAAAGTCCCTCTTGCATATCGCGTTTGACATCTTTTATAAAGCCTTCTTTATCTTTGTAACATGGGTAAACACCACCACTCACACCAAATCCAGCACTTTTAAAAGTGGCTATAAAGTTTCCCACAACAGTAACAGTTGCACTTATGTCAAATACAGATTTATCACAAGTTCTTCGCATACTGAGCTGGCTGAGCATATCTTCAAGTCCAAAACGCACTAACATAATCTTATCTCTGTTAGTCAAAATTATCTCTTTTAACTTATGCAGTTCTTGATGATTAAAAAGTTCTTTACCCTCTATACTAGGCATAAGAAGATGGTCTGTATTTCTTAGTAGCTCCAGATACTTTTGTGCATTTATGAGCGAAAACTTTGCTAACACAAAGCCATTTATGTTATTTATATTTTTTAGTTTTAAAAGTTCTTCTAGGTGTGCTATATTTTTAGCTCTTATAAAAGTGAGTAATTCGTTAGTTGTTATTTTTTCTAAGACTATATCTATTCTTTGCATGGCACTATCAAAACTACCCTCATCCAAACCATCTTCAAAGTCTATGACAACACTTTTAAGCTCAGGGTATCTTCTCTCACAGACAACACTCTTTAGCCTTTTATGCGAAGCAGGTATAAATAGTGTAGCTCCGAGTTGCATATAGTCCAATGTATTCATCTTTTATCTACCCGAAACCATCCTGCTATTGAGTGGCGTTTTTTCTTTGTTGGCAACACTTCATGAGGGAATCTATCACTCAAGAACACAAGTAAAGTATTGCCTTTTGGCATGATTTTTTCTAAAAGATTATTGTTTTTATCATAAAGAAGAAGCTCACCTCCATCTTCTTTATGCCACATATCATTAAGATACAAAAGTGTAGTAACAACACGGTTAGTGCTTCCTTTAAATGCATCCAAATGCTTTTCATAAAAAGCACCCTCTTCATAGATAGCAAAATGTGCCTCATAGTATGTAAGCCCCAAGTATAAAGAGCGATTAAGATATACCTGAAGTCCTTTACAAAAGTCTAAGTATTCACTCATAACCCCAGCATCTTCATCTATCCACTTTGTTTTATCACTGCGTTTAGTATTATCTAGGTGTCTATTTTGTATGTTTGATATTGCTGCTTTTTTGTAGTGGGTATTATCTTGGGAAAGTATAAAAAGTTTATCTATAAGAGTAGAGGAAAGTGCTTTGTCGATTAGTATGTATCCATCATCAACAAGCCCATTCGCAATCTCTTCATAAAGAAGCATATTTTATTTGCGGTGTGCTAGAAAACTCGCATAAAGCTCTGTAAATCCAACTTCACTTGAATGCTCTACCTTTATCATTAATTCCACTGCCTGTTTATAGTCTTTATTTGCCCACAGTTCCATCGCTTTATGAACATTTTGGTGAACTATAGCATGATGTGAGTTTAAAGAGTTAATTGTTTTTGTATCATCTTTTATAGTCACTTTATTTTTTTCAAACCACTTGCCAAAGCGACATGAGTTTTCATCAACATAAGGCTCTGTAGTTCCATACATAAAGTTATTGTAAGCATTGAGTTTAAAGAGGATATGGTCTAGTTTTCCAGTACCAACTCCTACTTCATTAAAGATATTAAATGTAATATCAGATGAACGATGTGAGTTAGCAATTATAAGCT
This sequence comes from Sulfurimonas sp., assembly GCA_026987995.1. Classification (GTDB taxonomy): domain Bacteria; phylum Campylobacterota; class Campylobacteria; order Campylobacterales; family Sulfurimonadaceae; genus Sulfurimonas. Next base: position 11,373 of record JALSMC010000156.1, read on the forward strand.
CTAACTCCTCAAAAAATGAACTAAGTGTTGATGACATATCTTCAGTTTTATTTCTAAACATCTCTGAAGTGTCTTGAATTTCTGAAGTATTTTGTTTGAGTTGACCTATGCTTATCTCTACTTCATTGGTAGCTTTTTGTGTGCGTTCTGCAAGTTTACGTACTTCATCAGCTACAACAGCAAAACCACGACCATGCTCACCTGCACGAGCAGCTTCTATGGCTGCATTAAGTGCTAAAAGGTTTGTCTGATCTGAAATATCTTTAATTAAATTTATAATCTCACTAATTGAACCCACGCTCTCATTTAGTGCACCCGCACCATTGTCTAGATTAGCAGCTTCTTGTGAGATAGTATCCACTGCATCATTTATCTCTTGACCCTGTGTTTGGATTACTTCTATATGTTTATTTGTCTTAGCATTTATTTCCATTGCTTCAGCAAGATTACTCACTGTTGAATCCATAATTTCTTGAGTAAGTCCTACACCACTTTTATATGACTTTAAAAGTATCTTTACCAGCTCTTGTTTGGATATATCTTCATCACTAAGAGACATAGGAGCTTGGTTCTCAAGCTCACTTACTTTAGATTGCATAGTTTCTAGTGCAATTTTCAATTCAGCATTTTCAAGTTCAAGTGCCTCTATCTTTAGTTTATATTCATTAGAGTTAGAAAAAAATCCCATAACATTTCCTTATTTAAATTAGATTAAAGGATACTGTATAAGAACTTAATTTGTACTTCGATTTGGTATTAGAGGGGAATTAAAGAGGGAGTATTCACCTCTTTATATAAAAGAGATGAATAGAGTGGAGAATTAAATAGGTAAAACTTTTATCTTGTCAGATAATTTCTCTTGAAGAGTTGACTCGATAGCATAAAGTGTACCTGTTGAGCTTGACTCACAAGATCCACATGCACCAAGGTATCTGATATAAATGTCGATAGTTCTCTCATTTTTCTTAATGTCGATAATCTCAACATCACCACCATCCATAATAAGGAACTGACGAACACTATCATCGATAACTGCATCAACAGCTTTGATCTGTTGTACTAAAGTCATCTCTTCAAAGTTACCACCACCAGCAGCCATAGCATCAGCAGCAGCTTTCATCTTCTCTGTGTCCATCTCTTTACGAGTGTCCGCTAAGATGTCTACTAAGTACCACTCACGAGCTTCGTGGCCACCTGGTTTGATACAAGACTTACAAAAACCACCAGCTTTAGTATAGTCTGTAATCTCTTCTACAGTTTTAAGGTCATTTAACTTGATAACTTCTTGAAGTGTACCGAGTGAAACACGAGCACATTCACATACGATTATTTCTTCTTCAAAACTCTCAGCATCAACACCCATGTAAAGTCCAGCAGCTTTTTTGATAACATCATAAGCCATAACTGAACAGTGCATTTTTTGAGGTGGAACTGCTGGTGTTTCAGGATCATCACGAAGAGCAAGCTCAACGTCAATGTTTGTAATTTTAACAGCTTCTTGTACTGTTTTACCGATACAAAGCTCAGTCATTACATCAGAAGATGCGATAGCTGTACCACAACCAAAAGATTTAAACTTAGAGTTTACAATTTTGTCATTTTTAGGGTCAATTTCCCAGTAAAGACGAACTGCATCTCCACAAGACTCTGCACCAAAATCAGCAACAATAAGTTTGTTACCATGTTCTTCAGCCTCTGCGTCAAAGATTTCTCCTTGGTGTTGAGGGTTGTTCATTAATGTCGTAACTTTATTTGAGTAAGCGTCCCATAAAGACTCGCCTAATACGTCTGCTTTTGCCATAATATTTTCCTTTTATTAATTTATTATTTATTTAATGTTTTATCTAGTGGTGATGAAGTTCACACTCTTGAACTTCTCCGCCTTTAGTTGGTGCTTGTTTCGCAAATGATGATGAAATCATACGTAAACGAGCCACTGCTTCTTTAAAGTGGTTAATAGTATATTCAATCTCTTCATCAGTAGTAAACCTTGAAAGACTCAGTCTAATTCCTGTGTGAGCAAGCTCATTATCAGCACCGATTGCAAGCATAACTGTGTTAGCTTCTAGGTCAGCTGATGCACATGCAGAACCAGTTGATGCTCCGATTTGACCATTGTTAAGGTCCCAAAGCATACCTTCACCCTCAACACCCTTGATAGAGATAAGGATAGTATTTGGTGTACGATTTTGTCTATCACCTACAACAAATGTATCATGTAACTCAACAAGTGCATCTTCTAAACGGTCGCGTTTAGCTCTTATCTTTGACATTGTTGCTTGGATGTCTTTAGTTGCAAGTTCCATCGCTTCACCCATTCCTACTATAAAAGGAACATTTAAAGTACCAGAACGACGTCCACCCATATGCTCTCCACCATGTAACATCGGAGAAAGTGCTTGAGAGTTCTTAATGTAAAGAGCTCCTACACCTTTTGGTCCGTGAAACTTGTGTGCAGAAAATGAGATAAAATCTACATGAGTTGCTTGAAGATCTACTGGTATCTTACCAACAGCTTGAACAGCATCTGAGTGAAAAAGAACACCTTTTTCTTTACAAATCTGACCAATTTCATCAATTGGGTTTATCATACCAGTCTCGTTTGAAGCCCACATGATAGAAACAAGTGCTGTCTTATCAGTAATGAAACTTTTAACAGTATGTGCTTCAACAACACCTTGCTCATTTACAGGAAGGTAAGTTACTTTAACGCCCTGATCTTCTAAAAACTTACAAGTAGAAAGGATAGAAGGATGCTCTACCTCTGTTGTAACGATATGGTTTTTGTCACCATTAAGCACATGATCAACCCATACAGATTGAAGTACCCAGTTGTTTGACTCAGTAGCACATGATGTAAAGATAACATCATCAGCATCGGCTGCGTTTATAGCAGTATAAACTTGATCTATCGCTTTAGTGATAGCTGGGTGTGGTGCAGTACCATACTTATGTAGTGAGTTAGGGTTACCGTAAATCTCACTAAAAAATGGTTCCATTGCTTTTACTACTTTAGGATCACACATCGTAGTAGCATTATTATCTAAATAAACTTTCATATTTTACCTCTTCATATTAAGAATGATTATCACTCTTTTTAAATAAGACAATTTTTGTCCTCTTTCGTTTTGACATGATAATAGCTTTGTGATTATGATTTGCTTAAGACAAACTGATAGTTAGTTTACTTTAAGAATTAAAACAGAAGTCCAAAGATGATATAATTGTATTTCTACAATAAAAGGAACTAATAAATATGTGTAATTTTAACAAACAATCTGATGAAACAAAAGCTCTTATCCACCTTTTTATGACTAAAGCAGCTGATAGTGTTGGTGGTGCTAACTTTCTTTTAGAACTTATGGAAGCTATCAAAGCGAAAAAACCAAGTGGTCTCAGTGAAAGAAACTCTCAAGTTGCATCAAACCATACTATTATCAAGTGGAATAAGGTTGTTTATCAAGATAAGGTAGACCTCATCCGAAATATCTTAGACAACCATCGCAGTTCTGAGAATCCAGACTTTAACATTTTAAGCGAACCAAACATTAAAAAAAGAAAAAATATTCTTAATATGGTTAGGACACTTACTCCTTTAGAGTTTGTAGTAGCTCCTCAAAATCCAAATGATGGAGCTGGTTTTAATTTTAAAGTATTTGATGCTGTCTCTGATGATGATGTAAAACTCAATCCTATTTTTGTTACAATGTTTTTCTGTTCCACTGAGTTTACAAAAAAAGCTTTAAAGTATAAAATGGATTAAAGATACAAACTCACTTTAAACCTCTTACGTTATAATCGCACAATTAATATACTATATAAGAGGTTCATTTTATGGCTCAAACTATTACAGAAAAAATATTCTCACAACATGTTGGTCGTGAAGTTTATGCGGGTGAAATCATCCGCTGTGACATTGATATGGTTATCGGAAACGATATCACTACTCCTATTTCTATCTCTGCGTTTAACCTTAGCGGTGCAAAAAAACTTGCTAATCCAGACGGGTTTTCTATAGTTCTTGATCACTTTATCCCTGCAAAAGATATCGCTTCAGCGAATCAAGCAAAGATATCTCGTGTATTTGCTAAAGAGCACAAGTTAAAAAACTTTTTTGATGAAAAAGATATGGGAATCGAGCATGCCCTTTTACCTGAGAAAGGTCTTGTTGTTCCAGGTGATGTTATCATCGGTGCAGACAGCCACACTTGTACACACGGTGCTTTAGGTGCATTTTCAACGGGTATGGGTTCAACTGACCTCGCGTTTGCTATGATTACTGGAGGGAACTGGTTTAAAGTTCCTGAGTCTATCAAAGTAAATTTGAGTGGAAAACCAGGACACCACACAACGGGTAAAGATATCATCTTAGAAATTATCCGTCGTATCGGTGTTGATGGTGCTCTATATCAAACTTTAGAGTTTACCGGTTCTACGATACAGCACTTAAACATGGACGATAGATTTTCTATGTGTAACATGGCTATCGAAGCGGGTGCAAAGAGTGGAATAGTTGCTTATGATGATGTAACAGCAGAGTTTTTAGCAGATAAAAACTTAGCTCGTGAGCCTCGTATTTTCTACTCTGATGATGATGCTTCTTATTCTCTTGTTCTTGACATCGATGTA
>JALSMC010000157.1 GCA_026987995.1 Sulfurimonas sp.
CATAAACTCATCAAAAGAGAAACTTGCATCTGTATCGGCTGTATCACTAATAGCACGAAGAATGAAAAAAGGAACACCCAGTGCATTACAAACAACAGCTACACTTCCACCCTCCATCTCTAATGCATCCGCATTAAAATGTTTTACAATATTGGCTTTTATCTTCTCATCATGAACAAACTGATCTCCAGTAGCGATAACACCTTCTATCACTTTTTTACCAAGTGCAGATGCTACTTCTTTAGAGAGTTTAAGTAAATCTTTATCTGTTTCTACAAAAACTGAACCCTCTGGAACATAACCCATAGGGTGACCAAATGCAGTGATGTCTAAATCATGCTGTGATAATTTTGTAGCAACAATTAAGTCCCCAATTTTAAGTTCAGGATTTATACCACCTGCTACACCTGAAAAAAGAAGCATATCGCAATTAAAATGCTCTATCATAGTTGTCGCAGTAAGAGTTGAAAAAACTTTACCTATTTTTGAGTAAGCCACTACAAGTTCTATGCCTTTATATGTAGCTTCATAGTATTTGTTACCCGCATACTCTGTTGTTTTGTACTCACCTAATTTTTTTAGTATTGGAGCCACTTCTTCAGGCATTGCACCCATAATTGCTATTTTCATCTTAAACCTCTACTGTTTTAATTATTTTTTTAAAGTTATCTAGCTGATTAACTATATTTCCTAAAGTGTCCACGGTGCAAGAACCACCCCAAAAACCAAGTCCATCTTCAAAACCTACACGATTTACAAAGATAAGTGTAGCCGAGCACTCTTTGGCCACAGTGCTAATGATTTCATACCACTGCGTTTGAATCTCTAAACCATCATCACTAAAGCCTCGAGCAGGAGAAGCGACAAGGACTATAATAATATCAGGATTTTGTTCTATCAAATCATGATGTACATTTTTATGCCACAGGTCTTCACAGATAACCATGGAAACTCTGCTTTCTCTCACCAAAAAACTCTCAAAAACATCACCGGCTTCAAAGTAGCGAGCCTCTTCAAACATACCGTAGTTTGGAAGGTGTACTTTATTGTGTCGACTTATAAATTCACCCTTAGAGAAATAAAGAGCAGCATTTCTAAAATGAGACTCGCCCTTAAACGCAGCACCAACGACTATATCTATATCTTTACTCAACTCTCTCAACTCTTCTAGTTCTTGGAGACTCCAAGCATCTTCACTCAGTTTATCTTGAAGCATATAACCACTAAGAGAGAGTTCAGGAAAGACTATTAAATCACTACTTTCTTTAACACTTTTAATAATATCTACAATATCACCTAAGTTACTTCTGTTTAACTTAGGTGATATTTGTGCAAGTGTTACTCTCATATTATGAGCAGATTTCCTCTTTCACTTTTTCTAGAGATGCCATGTCAGAGATGTTAAGTGTTTTTAACTCTTTTGCTATTCTACGGTTTAAGCCTTTTAATGTTATACCATTTCCAAACTCTATTGCTATATCAAGCTCAGGAGCTACTGCTAAAATAGACTGCTTATACTTTACAGGTTTCACAAGTTGGTCTTTTAAAAGTGATACTGCTTGTACTTTTGTATCGTATTTTTCAGTCGTTACATTTGATACTATTGGAGCGATGAAACTGTCTTTAACCATTGATTCCATAAGCTCTGCAAGAGGTTCTTGTGCTGAAGCTAAAAGTTCACAGTGAGAAGCAACCGACATATCAAGTAATATAGCACGTTTTGCTCCTGCATCTTTAAAAGTTTGCTCTAGTGAAGCCAAGTCATCTTTGATTCCAGCAACAACAAGTTGTCCATCTTGATTATAGTTTGCAGGCCATACTTTTTTACCCGCATTTAAAGCATCTGCACATACTTTCTCAACAGACTCATCATCAAGTCCTACAAGAACCATCATACCTGCATTTACACCAGTGCAAGCTTCTTGCATAAAAGAACCGCGTTTATGTACAAGTTCAACTGCATCGACATAATCAATAGCGCCAGATGCACAAAGGGCGGAAAACTCACCTAAAGAGTGACCTAAAAACATAGTAGGTTTAACATCAGGGCAAGCATCTGTGAAAAGTTTATACGCTATCATCTGCACTAAAAGAATCGCAGGTTGTGTGTAAGCTGTTTGACCTAGCTTTTCATTTTCTTCAAAAATCAACTCTTTAAAATCTACACCTATTCTCTCGCCCGCTTTAGCAAACATTTCACGTGCAACTTCACTATTGTCATAAAAGTCTTTACCCATTCCTACTGCTTGAGAACCCTGTCCTGCAAAAATCATTGCTATTTTACTCATGTATATCTCCTCGTATTTTATAAATATTGTTTGTTATCTGCTATCTTTTTTCTTAATGTATTTCTATTTAATCCAAGCTTATCAGATAGTTGTAACTGTGAAGTAAATCTATCCAAACCTGCTCGTATTAAAGGTGCTTCATAAAGATATAAATACTTTCTATAGTCACTCTGAGAACCTATTTTATCATGTAAATAGTTCTCAATTATCTGCATCAATTCTTTATCTTGCATATCTTGGTGTAAGTAACTCACCATAACCTGACGCTTTAATGATTTAGCATTTTGACTTAAATCTGCTCTAAAATCAGCTAAGTCAACTTTTTGCTCACCACCAAAGAGTGTGACTGCTTCAGCTTCAAATAATTTTATTAATAATTCTACATCTTCCATGCGCTTAGCTAAAGATGGAATATCAAATTTAACACTAAATAAATCATCAATAAATTCATTTGAAAATGTTTGTTTGGATGTTGCAATAATCCTAACCTGTTTTTCTTTAATAGTTTGGATAAGGCGTTTAATATTTGGGGAGTTTTCTATGTTAGTAATGATAAGCTCACTACAACTCTCGAGACTGACAAGTAACTCATCAAAATGAGATGCATCAACGATAGATGCATCTGGAAGTATAAATGAAGCTAAACACTTTTTACCAACCCCTGCTTCACCCATAATAAGAGCATTAACATTCAAGGTTTTTAAAAGTGTGGCTGTTTTAAGAGCCTGATAGGAAGCTTCACTAGCAGTTACGAAATTAGTGGCAACCACAACCTGTTCCACAGCTTTCACCCTCAGCAGGTTTGTTCTCAGCTGGCATACCAGTCATTGCTTCATCAGCAGTCGCTTCTCTAATGTCATTTACAGTTACAGAAAACATTAAAGTTTTTCCTGCTAGTGGATGGTTAAAGTCAATTGTTATAGTGTCCCCGCCAATCTCTTTTACAGTTACTTGTGTAGTACCACCATCTTCAGCTTGACCATAAAGAGTCATTCCGAGTTCAAGTTGAATTCCAGCGAACTGATCAGCAGGAACTTCTTGTGTAGCATCATCATTATACTCACCATAAGCATCAGCAGGCTCTACTAAAACGTCAGCTTTCTCACCAGCAGTCATGTTAACTATTCCATTTTCTAAACCTGGAATTATTTGACCTTTACCAAACATAAATACTAATGGAGCACCACCAATATTACTATCTACTACTTTGTCACCATCTTTTACTTCGTATTCTATTGATACGATTTGATTTGCTTCTATTGCCATCATTATTTCCTTATAGTTTTAATTGCGCGATTTTAACATAATTTTCTATATTATGGCTGAAGATAAAGTTTTGCCTCTTTAGCCTCAGCAGAGTTTGGATACTTAGAAACTATAGCTTTAAAAAAAGCAATTGCATGCCCAGAATCACCTGTTTCTTCCATACTAAGTGCTGTATGTAACATTAGTTTAGGCATATATGAAGCCTTTGAATAAAGCGAAGAACTCTTTTTAAAATATGAAATTGCATTTGAATAGTTCTTTCTTCTATAGTTCATCTCACCAATCATATAGTGTGCATATGCAGGTTTATAGTTTTTACTAATTAAGTATTCATAGTTTGCAATTGCTTTAGTATAGTATTGCTTATCAAAGTAAGCTTTAGCATCTGTAGCAACTTGAGCAGAACTTTTTTTCTTTACTTTTGTCTTAGATACTTTTTTAGTAGAATTTTGAAGTTCTTTAGCAACAAGAGCTTTAAAATTGTTTACATCTTTTACAAGAGCATTAAACTCATTTTTTGAGATGTATTTACTATTTATTTCATCTACTAAAGTTGATATTTCACTTATTAAGACTTGCTGTTGTGTCAGTGTTTTTTCATTCTTTTTAGCAAGTTCACTTAATCGTTTTTCATATTCACTATTACTATTTGCCTTAACTATATTATCTTGCGTTTGGCTTTTCAAGTTAACTTTATTCTGATGTGCTTGTCTACTAAGGCTCTCTATAACACTCTGTAATCCATCTATTCTCTCTCTTAACGAATCAAGTTTATCTGCTTGATTATTACTCTTTACAGCAACCGTATGTAGCTTTTTCTTTGTATCTAAAATAACTTTTTCATTTGATGTTAGCCCATAAGGGTTAGAGCTTGAGAGGTCACCTGCACCAAATGCTGATGGTTCAGCGGCAGGTAAAAATAGGGGGAGTACAGCAGAGAGTAGTAAAACTATCTTACTGTATTTCATTCTTATAACTACTGTTTAAACTACGGTAAAAGTTTAAAGTCTACACGACGATTTTTAGCATAACAATCTTTTGTTTTGTCTTCACATACTGGGTTAGATTCACCATAACTAACCATAGAGATACGACTACCTTCAATTCCTTCAGCAACTAAAGCTTTTTTAACAGCATTTGCACGCTTAAGGCCAAGTGCAAAGTTATACTCATCACTTCCCCACTCATCACAATTACCTTCAAGTTTTACATTGTATGAAGCTGCACCTGTTTTACCTAGTTCAGCAGCTTTAGTAATTTTAACTTGAGCATTAGAAGTAATATTGAACTTATCAAAATCAAAGTATACAGTTGAGAGTTCAGACTCTATATCTGACATACTCATATGTGATAATGTTTGAGTTCCTGAGTTAACTGTACTATCTTCTGCTGCAACTGTTTCAGTTTCTACTGCTTTAACTTCTTGTACTTCTGATGTGTTCGTAGGCTCACTTTTATCAGTATCTACTGCTACATCTTTTGAACTACAACCACTAAACACTAAAAGTGCTACTACAACACTTGAGATTATTATGTTTTTCATATTTTATTTCCTTTGAGTTTTAAAAATTATAATTATTATACCAAAAAATATAACATTTATATTAAATTTACCAGTCCATTGACTGTACTTTTCCATATTTTAGAGGAAAAAGATAGTTTTTGTTATGGTTTAGACGAATAATTCCTATTGAACTTTGATTTTTATAGTTTTTTATAAAAAGAATTGCATCACCATCTGCTGAGAATCGAGGAAATTCATTTACTCCAGTAGCTGTTAAACGGCGAATAAAATCAGTTTCCATCGAAATAAGATGTAGATTGAAAGTATTTCGTTCAAAAGCATTTGATGTTTCTCTTGCTTTATAAACTATATATTCTCCATTTGAGCTACATGCGGAGTTGCTTTTACCATAATACACCATCTGCTCTACTTCTTTCGTATCTAATCTTTTTGAAAAAACATTTGGATACCCTAAACGCGAAGATATAAAAATAATACGATTTTTATCCATAAACTGTGCATTTACATCAATACCACCGTATGTCGTTTCACGTTTATATTTTTTACTTGCCACATTATAGGTATAAATATCTGGTTGCCCATTTTTAGCCATTGTTAAAAGAAGTGTTTTGGCATCACGACTTACATCTGAACATATCATCATACCATCCGAAGATATAACACTTGAAATTTTCAATGTTTTTATATCTACATGTTTTAATGTTGGTATTAAACCATCAAGCGATGTATAGTAAAATGCATTTTGTGCTTTATTCGCCCATTTAGGAAATAAATTAAAACCACCTTTAACTATTACATGCTGATATGACAGAGAATAATCAGATATTACAATCTCACTTTTTTTAGGTCCAACAATACGCGAAAATATTACCTTTCGTTTCATCCACTCTACTGAAGGTTCTCCCATAAACTTATTAACATCATAAGCCATAGCATGACTCACAAACATATATATATTTTGTCTACTTACTTTATAGCTTTTTAAAAAGACTGACGTATCTTCTTGAATAATTTTCATATCAACATTGAGTGCACCTGAATCATCTTCATACATCTTATATCGAAGAACATAGTTCATATTTTTATTTTCAACCATAACATCAGTTGCATTATAATGAATGGATCTATGATACCTATCTACATTAAAAAGACTAATAACATTTAAGTCAGCTACAAGGGCTTTAAAAAACTGTAACTTAAATGTGTTGTTATAACTAATCGAAGCATCTTCAACAGCTATAGATGGTAATGCCTCAACTTGTTTAATAACTTCAATAGTAGCATCACCTGCGAAGAGGAGTCTAAATAGTAGTAGTAATGAAAATAGTATCTTCAATTTTATTCCTTAGATATAAGTATAACAATAGTTCTACTTGATATTTTTTCTGGATTTTTAGGGAAAGTGACATACATCAGCCTTTCCCTAATTTTATCAGCTTCTGCATTTAATGCATCGTTGTTAGAGTAGTTTAATACCCTAAAGTCCAAAACCTTTCCCAAGGCATCTAACTCTATGACAGTTTTAACTCTACTTCCTTCAGAGTTAGCTGGAACTCTAAAGTAACTATAAACAATTGCTTGAATTTTAGCCAAATATTCATTAACTTCATCCGCACTCGAATTTTGTTTTGTCACTTTACTTACTTGTTTAGATATTGGTTTCACATCATTTTTACTTGATGTTTTAATCTTTTTTTGTATCTCAAAAAGTCTTTTAGAATCTTTTTGTTTAACTTTTTTAGGAGTAATTTTTTTTGTCCATACATCTGAAAACAGATTGTTTACATCTATATTCTCACCTACTGGTTCTTCAATGGCTTGTTCTTTAATTTTTGCTATTTCTACTTTTGAAGTCATGAGTGAGATAGAAATAAACTTATCTTTTTTTAAAGCAAATGTTTTAGAACTTTGAGGATTAAATAGGAGTACTGCAAAGAGTAAAAAGAAAAGAGTAAAAAGAGCAAAAGCAATAAAACCACTAAAATAAAAGTTTGTATTGTTATCCATTGGTTGCAAGCGAAACTTCTGTAAATCCAGCTTGTTTTACAGCTGCAAGTATTGACATAACTAAACCATAATCCAAACTTTTATCTGCACTAATAAGTACCGTCGCTTTTTTATCAAGCTTTCTTGAGTAGTTAAAGAAATTATCCACAAAACTATTTAAAAGATAAGTATCTTTGTTTATTTTTATCTTTTTATCTTTATCTATAGATATGTGAACTGGTGGAATTTTAGAAAGTTGTTGAGATGTTGAACCTTGTGGTAATCTAATATTTTCTTCATAAATAATATTTGGAGCGATTACCATCAGTATAGCTAGTAAAACAAGCATAACATCAACAAGGGGTGTAATATTTAACTCTGGTTTATCATCCCAATCATATAACACATCTACACCTTACGAGCTATTATCGCATCACTTTGCATTTGAAGATATGAGATAAGTTCAAAAGATTTTCTCTTGAGTACCTGATGATAAGTATAAGCAAAAATAGCCACAAAAATACCTGCTGCTGTTGCGATGAGAGCATCTGAAACACCACTTGCAATTATAGACATACTACCACTACTTTGACCTATATGAGTAAAGGTGTCAAGAATTGAAACTACTGTTCCAAAAAGACCAATAAAAGGAGTTGTAGAAGCAAATATAGAAAGAATTGAGAGTCCTTTTGTTGCTTCTTTTGTTGCAGCCATCATACCTAGGGCTAAAACTTCTTTTGAAATATTATTACTTGTTTTGATAAAATTATTTAAAAAAGAGTTTTCATTTACAGTACTAGCACCCATAAGAAGTGAATCAAGTGAGTTACTTTCATTATTTAACCAAGCACTAATAGAAAAGTATCTATAAAAGAACACCCAGTTAAGGACAATAAAATATACCGCTAATAAAGCGAGTACACCTATTGTAACAGGATGACTTTTAAGATAAAAATCTATTAAGTTGTTTAACATTTACTTATATGAGTCTTTGAGCAGCTGACTCAATTTTAGCTGAAACAGAAGCGATTGCTGAACTAGAGTCTGCAACATCACTTATAAGTTTTTTAGCATCTTCTAGAGCTTGTGCAATCTCAGCTTCATCAGCACCACGGATAGCCGCAGCACCTTCAACTAAAATAATCACTTTTCCTTCGTCTACTTGAACAACACCCCAGTTAATAACAATTGCTTCAACTGTTTTGTCTTCTTTTTCAACATCTATTACACCACTTGTTAAAAGTGTTGTTAATGATGCATGTCCTGCAAGAACACCAAATTCGCCCTCTTCACCTGGTAAAGTAACACTAACTACTTCACCATCAAAGATTTCGCCATTTGGAGTTAGGATTTCAAGTTTAAACTTATCCATTATAGTCCTTTTAATAACAATTACTTGTTATTGATTTTCTCTTGTTTAGCGATAGCTTCGTCCATACTTCCTACCATGTAGAATGCATTTTCAGACATATGATCATACTCACCTGCTAAAATACCCTTGAAACCTTTGATAGTATCTTCAAGTTTAACATACTTACCAGGAGCACCAGTAAATACTTCAGCAACGAAGAAAGGCTGAGAAAGGAATTTCTCAATTTTACGAGCACGTTCAACAACATTTTTGTCATCTTCAGAAAGCTCATCCATACCAAGAATCGCAATGATATCTTGAAGGTCTTTGTATTTTTGAAGTGTAGTTTGTACACCACGAGCTACAGTGTAATGCTCTTCACCAACAATTTGTGGATCAAGTAATCTTGAAGTTGAATCAAGTGGATCAACTGCAGGATAAATACCTTTTTCAGCAATTTTACGGTTAAGAACTGTAGTTGCATCTAAGTGAGCAAAAACAGAAGCAGGAGCCGGGTCAGTTAAATCATCTGCAGGTACGTATACCGCTTGAACAGAAGTAATAGAACCAGTGTTCGTAGATGTAATTCTATCTTGTAGTGCACCCATTTCACGAGCAAGAGTTGGTTGGTAACCAACAGCTGATGGAATACGACCAAGAAGTGCTGACATTTCAGAACCTGATTGAGCAAAACGGAAGATATTGTCAATGAACATAAGAACATCAAGACCTTTCTCATCACGGAAGTACTCAGCCATAGTAATACCAGTAAGTGCGATACGGTTACGTGCACCTGGAGGCTCAGACATTTGACCGTAGCACAGTGCAACTTTGTCAAGTACATTAGAATCTTTCATCTCGTAGTAAAGGTCATTTCCTTCACGAGTTCTCTCACCAACACCAGCAAAAACAGATAAACCGTCATGACCGTGTGCAACATTGTGAATAAGCTCCATGATGATAACTGTTTTACCAACACCAGCACCACCAAATAAACCAACTTTACCACCTTTAGAGTAAGGAGCAAGTAAATCAACAACTTTGATACCTGTTTCAAACATTTCAGTAGTAGTTGATTGATCAACTAGTGGTGGTGGAGCACGGTGAATTGACCAAGTATCAGAATCTGTAATTTGATCACCACCATCGATAGTCTCACCGATAACGTTAAAAATACGACCAAGTACTTTATCTCCAACAGGAACTTTGATAGGAGCACCAGTAGCAGTAGCATTCATACCACGTACTAAACCTTCACTCATATCCATAGCAATCGTTCTAACACGACCATCACCTAAGTGAGCAGCAACTTCAAGAACTAAACGATGTTCACTACCCTCTAAACTAACTTTCACTTCAATTGCTTCGTTAATTACTGGTAAGTAACCATCGAAATCAACATCAACAACCGGGCCCATTACCTGGCTAATTTTTCCAATCATATTATTCTCCATTATTTCATCGACTCCACACCACTAATAATCTCTATTAGTTCTGTAGTAATAGATGCTTGTCTAGCTTTGTTAAACTTCACGTTAAGAGACTTAACCATCTCTTTTGCATTGTTTGTAGCTGTATCCATCGCTTGCATACGAGACGAATGCTCTGCTGCAAGTGAATCAATAAGTGCATAATACATGTTGTAATCAACATATTTATTTACTAATGAATCAAGCATAACTTCTTCATTTTGTGCTTCAATTTCTAACATAGAACTGTGAGAATCTTCACACTCAAATTCATCTGTATCAATAGGTAGTATTTTGTTAACATGTAACTCTTGAGTTATCATGTTTTTGTACCCGTTATATATGATGTGTAGAGCATCAGTTTTTCCATCTTTAAAGTCCATGATAGATGTTCTAATGTACTCATCAGATCTAGCTTTATCAGGCTTAGAGCTTAAATTTACAACAGAGTCGAAAAGTTCAACTTCATTGTATTTAAAAAATTCTACACCTTTTTTACCGATACCACGTAAACGTACTTTTACATTTTTCTCTTTATAACTTTTAATGAGGGTTTTAACAGCTTTAATAGTCTTAATATTAAAACCACCACATAAACCTTTATCAGCAGTTACAAAAACAATGTCCACCATTTTTGGGTTTTCAATCTTGTTAAAACAACGATTTTCAATCCCTCCAACTTTGGCACAGTTTATACGTCCAGCTATTTCGGCAATCACCTGATTCATTTTTTGAGCATAAAGACGAGAGCGACGTGCTAGCTCTTCTGCACGGCGAAGTTTAGCAGTTGAAACTAGCTTCATCGCACGTGTTGTCTTTTGAGTGTTAGAAACACTCTTTATCTGTCTTTGAATATCTTTCAAGTTTGCCATTGAATAATCCCTTAGTTAGCTATAAAGCTAGCTTTGAACTCTTCAAGAGCTTTTATTAATAATGCTTTTGTATCATCATCAACTTTTGAATTACTTCTAATATTCTCAAATATTTGAGGATAAGATGCTTCAATAAATGGATACATTTCAGCTTCAAAACGAACTACATTAGATGCATCCATATCGTCTAAGAAACCTTCATTTCCAGCAAAAATAATAGCAACTTGCTTCTCAACAGGAATTGGAGAGAAAGGACCTTGTTTAAGAACCTCTACCATTCTTTGACCACGCTCAAGTTGTTGACGAGAAACAGCATCAAGATCAGATGCAAATTGTGCAAATGCTTGAAGTTCACGGTACTGTGCAAGATCAAGACGAAGTGTACCAGCAACTTGCTTAGTAGCTTTAATCTGAGCAGCACCACCAACACGAGAAACTGAAAGACCAACATTGATTGCTGGACGAACACCCGAGTTGAAAAGGTCAGTCTCTAAGAAAATTTGACCATCTGTAATTGAAATAACATTTGTTGGAATGTATGCCGCAACATCACCCGCTTGTGTTTCAATAATTGGAAGAGCAGTAAGCGAACCTGCACCCTCTTCATCAGACATCTTTGCAGCACGCTCAAGTAAACGAGAGTGAACATAAAAAACATCACCAGGGTAAGCTTCACGACCTGGAGGACGACGAAGAATAAGTGACATTTCACGGTATGCAACTGCATGCTTAGATAAATCATCATAAACAATTAGACCATGTCTAGCGTTATCACGGAAATATTCTCCCATAGTAACACCAGTATATGGAGCTAAGAATTGAAGAGCAGCAGCTTCAGCAGCTGTTGAAGATACAACGATTGTATATTCAAGTGCACCATGCTCTTCTAAACGACGAACAATTTGTGCAACAGTTGACTCTTTTTGACCGATTGCTACATATACACAAGAAACACCATTACCCTTTTGGTTAATGATAGTATCTATTGCAACTGTAGTTTTACCAGTCTGTCTGTCACCAATGATAAGCTCACGTTGACCACGACCAATTGGAACAAGAGCATCAATTGCTTTAATTCCAGTTGCAAGAGGCTCATGAACAGATTTACGATTCATGATTCCAGGTGCTTTTTCTTCTACGAAACGAGTTTCAGTAGTTTCAATTGGACCTTTTCCATCTATTGGCTCACCAAGTGCATTAACAACACGACCAAGAAGTGCATCACCTACAGGAACACGTAAAAGTTTTCCTAAACGCTTAACACTCATACCTTCGCGAAGTTCAGTACCAGCACCGAGTATAACAACACCTACAGCACTCTCTTCAAGGTTCATAACAAGACCTTGAGTCCCGTTTGTATCTTCAAATTCTACCATTTCTCCTGCCATAACATTGCTAAGTCCGTAAACTTGTGCAACACCATCAGCATAAGAAACAATCTTACCTGTTTCATTTATATCAACACTTAATTCAAAGTTATCAATACGTTCTTTAATTATTGAGCTGATTTCATCAGCTTGGATTTTTGCTACCACTATTGTTCTCCTCTTATCAAGTTAAATTGCTTTAATGATATGTTCTATCATTTGACTATCGATTCTATCTTTAGAGAAATTAATCTCAATACCCAGACCTACCACTTCTACTTTAATACCATTAAAGTCATTCTTTATAAATGTTAAAGTAATAGTAGAGTTAAACTTATTATTTAAACCATTACTTAATTCTGTAATTACTTTAGCATCAATATCACTATCGCTGTAAATAATTCCTTCATAAGTCTTAGTAGAGTTTGCTATATCTTTTTTTAATTGACTTGCAATAGCAGGAATTATATTAATACGCTTATTCTCAACTAAAAGTTTAATTAAGTTATTAATCTGTTCAGACTGTGCTGACTTTACTGCATCTAAAAGAATGCCGTACTTATCTGATGCGTTTACATGTGGGTTAGCAACAATACTTACAAATTTATCATCTGTAAATGAGTCTGCTAATACAGAAAAAACTTCACAAACACTTTGCATCGTAGCTAAATCTGAACCTGCATTTAAAGCTTTGATATATTTTTTTGCAATCAGTTCTTCCATTTAAGCAACCTTCTTCAAAATAACATTAGCCATAGCTTCTTTATCAAAGTCACCTGAACTTTGAGCAAGAGTCTCTGTAATTACATCTTCAACAACATCACGAATCATTTTTCTTTGAGCATAATCTCTTGTAGAAGAGCCTTGCTTAGTTAATGTTTCTAAGTCTGACTCACATTGAGTCATAATGTTGTCATTTAAAATCTTGTTCTCTTTTTTAGAAGTTACTACTAACTCTTGTGCAAATTTTTCTGCATCAGAGATTTTAGCAAGTGCCTCTTTTTTAAGAGCAACTGATTCATTAAGTTTTTCTTGAACCTTTTTCAATTCATCAGCAATTGCTTGACTTCTTGAAGCAAAGAAATTCTTTGCTGGTTCTCCAACTAGGTACCAAACAAGCCCAGCAAATAGTAAAAAGTTTACTGTACGTTGTACAATATCACTCTCACCGTGCCCAGCTTCAGATGCAAATGCATAAGTTGATATCATTAGCATTAGTACTAAAATTCTACTCACATTACACCCTTATATTTGACTAAATTTAGCTTTAACAGCTTCTTTAAACACCGGAACTTCAGACATAAGGTCTGAAGTCAACTCTATCTTAGCCTTAGAGAGTGATTGCTCAAACTCTAAATATTCACTAGCAAGTTCAGCACGTTTTGCGTCTAACTTACTCTCTGCTAATTCCTTAGCATCTGTTATAACTTTTTCTCTTAGGGCCGCAGCTTCTAGTTTAGCAGTCATAATTATTGAATTAGCTTTTTCGTTAAGAGCATTGATTTCATCGTCATTAGAACCTGTTTTTGCAAGGTCTTTTTTAATGTCGTCATCGCGCTTATCCATAAAACTAAACAGTGGATTATAAAGCCAACTATTTAGAACGGCTATAAGCGAAACAAATACAACAAATGTAACCAAGAGTAGTATTGGATTTATATCTAACATAGCACCTCCTAAAAGTTGCGAGATTATACTATGATTAAATTGAAAGGATAGTTAAATGAAAGAAAAAATTTATAAATTTAGGATTTAGTCCCTAAGATGTGACAAAAAATCTTCAATTTCTTCTTCACTTGAAAATTCTATTGTCAGTGTTTTTTTACTCGTTTTTGATTTTAATCCAAAATATTGGAGTCTCTTTTTTAAATTATCAAAGTTGTAAGTCTCTTCTGGTCTTTTTGTAATAAGTGGTTTATCACTTACTTTCATTGACTTTATCATAGCTTCAACTTCTCGTACACTCAGTTTTTGTCCTACGATAGAGTTTACAATCACTTGTTGTTGTTTATCATCAAGACCCACTAAAACTTTTGCATGTCCTGCTGAAATCTTTTTCTCTAGGAGTGCTTTTTGTGTTTTAGTTGAGAGCTGGAGTAATCTTAAAGAGTTTGTTATGTGTGTTCTACTTTTATGCACCATTGTTGCAAGTTCATCATGTGTCAACTCATGTAACTTAATCAGTTCCGCGTAAGCATCTGCAAGTTCAATCGAGTTTAATTCTTCACGCTGAATATTTTCTATCAATGCAAACTGACGCATTTTTTGCTCATCAGAATTTAATACAACGGCACGTATCTCTTTGAGTTTTGCTAACTTACTTGCACGAAATCTTCTCTCCCCTGCTATAAGAACATAACCATCTATATCTTCTGTGACAACAATTGGTTGGAGCAAACCATCTTCTTTAATAGACTCAGCAAGTTCTAATAATGCCACTTCATCAAAAGTTTTTCGGGGCTGAAAAGGGTTTGGTCTAATATCTTTGAGGGGAATTTCTAAAACCATATCTCTCTTAGAACCTTCGTTCTCATATGCTTCATCCATTTCGCCTAAAAGGGCATCAAGCCCTCGTCCTAATTTTTGTGTCTTCATTATTTAATTATCGCCTGTGCTAAATTTTGATAAGCGATTGAACCGCTTGATCTTACATCATAAAGGATTGCAGGTTTACCAAAAGATGGTGCTTCTGCTAGTTTTACATTTCTTGGAACTACTATATATTTACCATTCTCATCTTTAAAAAACTTTCCTTTAAAATGCTGTTTCAAGTCTGCAAAAACCTGTTTTGAAAGGTTATTTTGAGAGCTGAACATTGTAGGTAAAAAGCCTTTTACACTCAGTTTTGGATTTATAGATTTCTTAACAAGTTTAACAGTATTTAAAAGCTGTGCTAGACCCTCTAGTGCAAAAAACTCACACTGAATAGGAATGATAACTGAGTTTGATGCTGAGAGTGCATTTATAGTCATGGGTCCAAGTGCTGGTGGTGAGTCTATAATGATATAGTCATAATCTTTTTTAACATTAGCTATAGCATTTTTAAGAACGAGTTCACGTCCTTTTGCTTTGTCTGTATCATAATACTCTTTCTCAATTCCAACTAAACCTATGTTTGATGGGGCTAAGTGAAGAGTCGGTAGGTCTGACTTTAAAATGATATCTTTTAGCTTTTTTGTACCAATTAGCACATGATAAATATTAAACTCATAATCATTACGATGAAAACCAAATGAAGTTGTTGCATTAGCTTGAGGGTCTGAATCTATTAAGAGTACTTTTTTCTCTGCTACTGCAAGTGATGCGGCTAAGTTAACAGCTGTTGTTGTTTTACCAACCCCACCTTTTTGATTTGCAATTACGATTACTTCACTCATCTTAAACTATATATCCTCTCGCCATTAATATTCAAACTTCCATCATTTTGGAGGACTGCTTCATTAAGTGAAACTTTTATCCCTTTTATATATGTGAAGAAATTTTGATTTGTACAAAAGTTTATCTTATATTTGCTAAAAACTTGCTTCCATGATAGTTTTTTTTCTATTTTTTTAAAATAACTTTTTAGTATAATATTTTTATCTAGCTCTAAATCTAAGCATGCAAAGCCATCTGAGGATTTTGTTAAATTTAAACCAACACCACATACAATAACATCATTTACAATATTTGTTATCATACCTCCAATTTTTTCTTCATTTAGGTACAAATCATTAGGCCATTTAAGAAAAACTTTAGACCCTAAGTCCTCAAGTGTCTCTTTT
>JALSMC010000158.1 GCA_026987995.1 Sulfurimonas sp.
ACGATACATGTATAGGCATATAAAGTTCTGCCACGATTTTTACACTTGACTTGGATAAAAGGTCGAGTGTCTCGCCTACTATACCATCACGAGAGTTTTCAATAGGAACAACACCAAACTTTGCTCTTTTTGCCTCAAGTGTTCTAAATACAGCTTCAATGGAGTTAAGTGAAAGATAATCGCTCATCCCACCAAAACGGCTCTCTGCTGCTTGATGTGTAAAACTTCCCTCCGGACCTAAAAATGCAATACGTTCTGGTAGTTCAAGGTTGCGAGAAACTGCAAAAATTTCTAAAAAAATAGCCTCAATTGCATTAGATTTCAATAGCCCTTCATTTGACTCGCTTATAGCTGTAAGTCGAGATATTATAGCTTTTTCACGCTCAGGTCTGTAGATGGCACCACCTGTGTCACTCTTAATCTCGCCAACTCTCTCAACAACTTTCATTCGCTTATTTAAAAGGGATAATATTTCGTTATCTATAGTGTCTATTGCATCTCTACAATCTTCTAAAGTCTGCCAATCGCTTTTTTCTTTCATAATTTCTCCATTATCTCTTGCATGTTTTTATACACTAGGTCTGGTTTTAAGCTTTCATCTAAAAGTGGAACTATCTCTTGAGCTGATTTGTACTTGCCACTTGTTACAAATATTGTCTTCATTCCAAGCTCTTTAGCACCACCTAAATCACCTTTTACATCATCACTAATCATCGTAATAGAATCGTATGTAGCATTTTTATTTTGCTCTTGTAAGTTTTTGAGTGCTTGGGAATAAAATGCAACACTAGGTTTACCTACAACAGTATAAGAAGCACTTGTAGCAAATTCTAAAAGTTTTAGTATTGCCCCTACACCAGGGTATCGTTTGTTGTTTTTTGCATAGATAGATGTCTCATGCATTCCAACAAGAGAGGCACCTGAGAGTAAAAAATCTATCATCTGAGCATATTCATCCGAGTTAAAGTCTTCTTTAATAGCAACAAGAACAGTTTTTGGATTTTCGTAGTCAAGTGTATAGTTCATTGACTCTAAAGTAGATAAAAATTCACTTGCACCATAAGCAGCAACTCCCCTTTTATCTACTTTAGTTTCTAAAAGCATTAAAGGGTCAAGGTACTTCTCAAAGCCAAAATCAAAACCTATTGAAAGGAGATACTCATAAAAATCTTTGGAGGATTTTTTTGTATTGTTTGTTACTATCATATAAGGAATATTTTGTGAGTTTAAATGTGATATAAATTTTATACTCCCCTCTATCGGAGACTTATCAACATCACTGATTAAAGTACCTTGAACATCTATGAAGTACAAACTTTTTCCTTTAGTCTTGTAAGAACTCTGTCTCTAGCGCTATTAAATCTTCGAATGTTTCACGTCTTCGAATAAGTCTTGTTTTACCGTTCTCGAGTGCTACTTCAGCACTTCTTCCACGAGTATTGTAGTTGCTTCCCATACCAAAACCATAAGCACCAGCACTATTTACTATCACTAAGTCATTATGTGCTAGTGGAGGAAGCGGATAATCTTTTGCAAAGAAATCGCCACTCTCACAAACAGGTCCAACGATATCTACAGGACGAGAGTCTTCTTTGGACTCTGTAATCACATCTATCTTATGATATGCACTGTAAAGAGCTGGACGAAGTAGGTCATTCATAGCACCATCAATCACAACAAACTTTTTCTCACCATTTTGTTTCTCATACAGTACTTTACTAACAAAATAGCCCGCGTTTGCAGTTAAAAAACGCCCAGGTTCACAAAGTATAGTAAGGTCAAGTGCATTAAGACAGCCTAAAATTGCCTGTGCATAATCATAAGGCTTTATCGTAGTCTCATCATCATACTTGATGCCTAAACCACCACCAATATCAAAAAACTTTAACTCTATTTTGATAGTTTGAAGTGAACGCACCAAATCAGCCACAATTTCAGCCGACTCTCGAATTGGGTCAAGCTCTGTAAGTTGAGAACCTATGTGAAAGTGAATACCTACAGGGTCTAAAAACTCAGAATTATTTGCTTTAATGTACATGCGTTTTGCAGCACTTAAATCAACTCCAAACTTATTATCATGCAGACCTGTAGAGATATAAGGGTGAGTTTTTGGGTCAATGTTTGGATTTACTCTGATACTTATACGAGAAACACTTCCTAACTCTTTTGCCATAAGTTCAACGCGACCAAGTTCTGCTTCACTCTCTACATTGATGTAGAGTATATCTTTGTCTATCGCTTCACGAATTTCATCATCAGTTTTTCCAACACCTGAGAAAATAATCTTATAAGCGGGGATTCCTGCCATAAATGCACGTCTTACTTCTCCGATAGAGACACAGTCAG
>JALSMC010000159.1 GCA_026987995.1 Sulfurimonas sp.
TGGCAAATACTTATGCAACATGTCTCGTATATGGTAGATGCGTTCTTTGAGTTCTAGTTTAGGGAATTTGTCTAAAGTCTTTTTAGTAAAATGAGTAGCATCAAAAGAGGGATAGACCTCTTTTATTTCAGAGGCTATCATCTCTACTTTTTTGGGGTTGTAAAGTTCATCTTTTAGGGAGAACTTTTCTTTTTTATTGTTTATCATGGATTTACTTTCGGCTCTATTTTATAGATAATTTCAAAAATAGTATACCCATTCCTGACTTATGTATTTATATTCTTAGCCATGTATTTTTATTCAGATAATGACTCCATACCCATCATCAAAAAGCCAGTAAATTTTGCGTTATTTTCACCCAATTTTTTATTGACCTCTTTTTTAAATGTTTTAAGCATCTTTGTATAATCATGATAAAATTCATAGGAAGGTCTAGGTTTATAAACCATATCTTCTACTTCAAAATATTTGAGTATATTTTTAGTAGTAGTTGGCTTTATAAAAAAGTGTTTCTTGGGAGAGAAATAGTAAGGTATCACAGATATCAAAGACCATTTAGCTTGTTTTTCTTCTATAAGTATGTCCAACATAATGTTAAAACCTTTTTTAAAACTGCCATATAACATCTCTTCAAGTCCTATGCTAAGCATATCTTTTCTTTCACTGCTCATAGCAAGCATGGCATCTCTAAATCTAGGCTTTTCAAACAAGGAAACCATAGAAGATTTAGAAACAACTTTTGTCATGTTTTCTACTATCTCTTCTGGATAAGCAAACTTCTCTTTGGCAAAAACTTCTTGCGTAAAAGCTGTGAGTTTGGCTACATTATGTCGCTTTAACATTGGTACAAAATACTCATCTTCAAAACCTTTTGGGTAGGTTTCAAAGAAGTGTTCTTCCATGATTTTTAGTTTTTCTAACTTCATGTTTTTCCTTGCATAGCAATCTCTTATTTAGTACCCATAGGCGAACAAATCGATATCATTGTACCCTCTATGGCACGTACATAACTCACAGTCTGTCCCCAAGGTTTCTCTACAGGTTGGGCTATGAGTACTGCTCCATTTTTCACAGCGTGTGTAGTTGCACCTGCCACATCTTCATCTACAAAGACTAGCTCTAGTCCTACGGGGTTTCCCTCTCTTATTACCTTTTCATATTTTCCTTGTAAATTCATTTCTCCCAAGCCATAAGAAGCAAACCCTATAGTAGTCTCACCCGATTTTAGTTCAGCATAGTCTACAATGGCATTTTCTTCATAGACCATACCACGCTCAAAGCCAAAAGCTTTCTCATAAAACTCCAAAGTAGCTGTAACATCTTTTACATATATAATTGTGTATCCGTATTTCATTTTTTATCCTTCATCATTTATTTATGACCTCTATCATGTGAGGCACAATGAAGTATAAACAAAACATACGAACCTTTAGTTCGTTTAGTTCAATAAAGCACTTTATTTCTCTAAAAATAGTTCCAATTCATATTTTAATGTATTGTTTAACTCCTCGTTATTGACAATCCGTATATGCGGTAGCCAACTCTTTACATAGGGTAAAATCTCAAGTTCATTATGATAAAAATAAGAAGCAAGTAAATATTCATCGTTTACTTCAACTATTTTCATATTGTCAGGCAGGTCTCTTTCTATATAATATTTTGCTTTTCCACTTACTTCCAATAGACAACTTTGTCGTTCATTGTTCCACCATACAGACTCCATATTACTGCACACTTCTTTTAGCTCTTTTTCTATTTTTTCATTGCCCGTGAAGTTCTCATAAAGCATTTTAAGTTTTGAAATATTTTTTAAATAGTAGTTTTTAAGTACCAAAGCAGAGGGGTCGTAGGCTATAAGATACCAGTAGTTTTGAAAATTTGCCAATCTATAGGGGTCTGCTAACACTTTCTTACTGCTTCCATCTACTTTTGTATATGTAAATTCTACTCCTACTTTCCATTTGATAGCTTTTATAAGAAGTTTAAAACTCTCTATATCTTCAATCTGCTCAAGGTGGGTAGTAAAAGTAAAAATTTCACTATAGTCACTGTTTATATGTAGTGAAGTGTCTATGTAAGTATCAATCTCTGGCATGGCACTATGCTGTAGTGCTTTCATCAAGGAAATAGCTATAGACTCATCTTCCTCGCTTATTTGCATATGATGATGTCTATCAAGCTGGTAATTCCCCTCACCAAGAGACTGTATATTGTAAATTTCGCAGAGTCTCTCATTTAAGTCTTTTTGTATCGTTCTCTCACCTACTCCAAACTCATCTGCAAGTGCTTTCACATTGACTATTTTACCTTGAACTAATTTTTGGTAGATAAAATTATGACGTATAA
>JALSMC010000160.1 GCA_026987995.1 Sulfurimonas sp.
AGGGGAAATAAAAGTGGTGGGTCCTATGTGACTCGAACACATGACCACTCCGTTATGAGCGGAGGGCTCTAACCAACTGAGCTAAAGACCCACTTCTACGGTTTGTAGGTCGAAATTATACAGAGGGATTGCTTAGTTTATGCTTACTTTTTGTATAAAATTAACAACTTAGATTTGAAAGATGTTATTTTTACTAACAGGGGTAAATTCTGCACCAAATGTAAGTCGCTGTTGTAAGCCACCTCTTGCCGTTAAATCTACTACAACACCTAAGTCCTCTGCATTTATAACTGAGACAATAGTTTCATATATCTCACATGCAATATCTTCTGCGTTTAGTGTTTTATCTCGTAGGGATGTAATGTACTTTTTAAAAGAGGTAAGTTCTATTGTCTCACCTAAAGAAGTGAACTTTACATACAAAGAGCCACGATAAGGCTGTCCACTCTTTGCTAAAAAAAACAACTCTTTAGAACTGTACTCTATCTTTGTTCCTTTTTTTATCTCTATTTTTTGGAGTTGCATTTTAACCTACTCTCTGTGGATTTATATTTCTGTTGATAAAGCGATGTTTTTCTATCTCTTTATATTTTTCTTCATCATTACTGTAACTATAGGTCGGGTGTATACTGATGTTTCCACGAGGGTAAAAAAGCCCTACTACTTCAAGGTATTTTGGATTCATAAGTTTAACTAAATCCTTACCTATTTTATTGACTACATCTTCATGAAACTCTCCACTATTTAAAAAACTAAAAAGATAGAGTTTGAGAGATTTACTCTCTACCATGTTTACATTTGGTATGTAATTTATTATGAGAGTTCCAAAGTCGGGTTGATTTGTGATGGGGCAAAGTGAACTAAACTCATCCGCGTTTAGTGTTACCCAGTAGTCATTATCTTGATGTTGATTTTGGAAAGTCTCAAGCAGCTCAGGTGCATACTCATACTTATACTCTGTATGTTTTGCCCCTAAACTTTTAAGCTCATCTTCTCTTTTTTTCATCATCTAGCTCGGTGTGTTAACCATCCAGTTTGAGAACACATTGATGTAGTTCCACCATGACTGTAAAGAGCGCTCAGTGATACCATCTTTTTCTAAGTCCATAAGAACTTCTCTGTATAGTTCTAGCCAAACTTGTCGCGTCTCTGCCGTGATGCGAAAAGGAGCATGGCGTCCTACCATTTGTGGTGCCCCTCTGTTTTGGTTAAAGTAAGCAGGTCCTCCACATATCTGTATCATAAAGTCAGCCGAGTGTCTTTTTGCATCTTCAAACTCTTGAGGGTCTTGAGGAAATATGTCATATATTTCACTCTGCTTTATCTTATCATAATGGTCAGCAACCATCTTTCTTATACCCTCTTCTTTCATCTCTAGTAAAAACTCTGGGATTGCCTTACTTACTGAAGGCCTTACTCCAAACTGTGATTGCATTATTTCTAAATTCATTATTTTTTTCCTTTTTATATTGATTTTGATTTTGGTGGCTGTATTTTATATGCTATAGAGTATAGCAGTGGCACATACAGTAGGTTTAGCACTGTTGCCCATGCTATACCAAAGCCGAGTGAGACAGCCATTGGTTGGAGTATCATAGCTTGACCTGATGCGAAAAAGATAAGAGTAGAGAGTCCTAAAACTGTTGTTAAAGATGTCAGGACAATAGGTCTAAGTCTAGTCTGTGCTCTTTGCATTAACTCTTCTGTATCTTTTGCTTTTCGGATGAAGTCTACCATAATAAGCCCATCATTTACAACGACTCCGGCGAGTCCTACAACACCTATGAGTCCTGGCATAGTCATATTAAGCCCCATCATCCAGTGCCCTGCATAAACACCAAGTAGAACAAGAGGAATCGTACTCAGAACTATGAGTGGTTTTTTTATGGAGTCAAAAAGCCAAACAAGAGTGATAAAGATTAAAAATATCGCCATAACAGCCGACTGCATCATCTCTCTTTTGTTTTTGTTATTCTCTTTTTCTTCACCTTTTATCTCTACTATTATGCCTTTTTCTTTTACTTTGTCAAACGCGGACTGCATTTTTTGCATCACTTCACTTGAGGTGATTTTAGTTTTATCAATTGAGGCATAAAAGCTACGAATACGTTTAGTATCCTCTTTTATAAGAGTCACAAAACTCTGAACATATACGAAATCACATATGTCTTTTAACACGACAAACTGATCTGATGCAGGTACTTGCAGTTCTATGTTATTTATAGAGTCTATATCTCTGTTTATATTACTTTGAAGTTTTATACGTATGAGTCCCTTAGTATTAAAAAGTTTTCCATACTCCCCTTTTAGATAGTATGCTCGTAGTTCTGAAGAT
>JALSMC010000161.1 GCA_026987995.1 Sulfurimonas sp.
TTAATGCTCAAAACTACAAATGCAGTAAATAACATAGGTTATAAGACAGCTCTTCCAAAAACTTCTTCTCTACAAGAGATACCACTTAAAACTTTACCGATTGAGAGTGTATCTGATGTTACAGCTAATCAGATAAATGAGACTAAAACTCTAATGCAAAATAATAATAGTAATAGTAATAAAGCAGTTAGCCAAAATATAAACAACAATATAACAATTCAAGCAAACGATGGAAAAATAGATGAGGATGACTTGTACGAAAAACTCGCACGAGTGAATAAAAGAATTGCTGATGATGAGCAAGATATGGATATGCAAGATGTATCTTAATATAAAGGAAAAATGATGAAGAAAATAATTTTAATGATGGCACTAGTTGCTAGTTTGTTTGCATGGGAAAGTGCAACTATTACTCATGTGAGCGATGGAGATACCGTTTGGTTAAAAGTTGGTGCAGGTAAACCTTTTAAGGCTCGTTTGATAGCGATAGATACTTTTGAAACTAAGATGAACCATAGAGTTTTTAAACAGTTAGAAACTCTTAAAATGATACATCCAAACAACCCACAGCATAAAGATAAATACTCTCATACAGTTAAAAAAGTATTGTCGCTTGGTCATAAAGCTAGTGACTATGTGAAGAGTGGGTACTTATATAAAAAGGTTAAATTTCACTCATACGGAAAAGATAGATATGGTCGTGAACTTGTTTGGATTGATGTTTTAAACTTCTCTTTAGTTCGTCAAGGTTTGGCTGTTTACTACCCTAACAATCAGATAAGTAAAGATAGAAAAAAGTATCTTTTAAAACTTAGTCGTGAGGCTAATTTGGAAAAAAGAGGAATATACAAAAGGTTTTAATGATGGATGATTTAGAGGTTTTAACTAATGGCTTATCTATGGGTAAGCTTGGAGAGTTTTCTTTTTATATGGATAAAAACGCATATAAAAAAATCTCTCAAACAATAACTGCTACAAATGGAACTTTTAAACCTATCAAAGGTCAAGAGCGAGTGAGTGATAGTGGTGGGTATGAAAGAAAAATCTCTTTAAATGGTGTTTTGGTGGTTCAGCCACTAGATGCCTTGAAAACATTAGATGACTACACTACAACTCGTGAGCCTATTCGATTTACTACTCTAACTGATGATATTGAAGTTTTAATATCTACTCTAACAACTACAAAAGAGCATTTTATAGATGATGGAAGTTATACAGTACAGACTTATAATCTTTCTCTAAAAGAGGTCTATGATGAAGTCTTATAGATGTAATGATGGCGATAGAATTGACTTGATAGTTCTTAAACATTATGGAGATTTAACACACTTAAATGATGTGATAGGTTCTAATAATCATCTTTGTAAATTGTCTTTAGATTTAAAGTCTGGAGAGATCGTTGAGCTTCAAGATTTTAATGTGACCGTACAGGATGAAAAAGTAGAAACTAAAGAGAGAGTTCCTTTATGGTAGTTGACAAAATAGAACTTAAAATAGATGGGCAAAGTATAGATATAAAAAATATACTAAGTTTGAGTTTTAATGATAGTGCAGGGGTTAAGTCGGACAAAGTGACTTTAAAAGTTATGCCAAACTTTGCAAAACCTGCACCAAGTACAAAACTAGAGTTAATTTTTCAAACTTTTAAAAATGATGAAATGATAGAAGAGTTAAATTGTGGCTTGTTCCATGTTCAGACTGTAACACGAACGAATAATAAAGCTCTTTCAATTACGGCTACAGGTGTTGAGTTTAATGCAGTTCAAAAAGAAAAAATATCTCATCATTATGTTGATACTAAACTCTCAAATATTGTGGATATTGTTGCAGGTCGTTTAGGGCATAAAGTGAAGTTTGAAAGTGCAGACCCACAAATAAAATCACTCAACCAAACAAACGAGAGTGACATCAATTTTCTTGAGAGAATATCTAAAAATTACAATGTTCTTTTTTCTATCAAGAACGACTTTATATATTTTGTGAATAAAGATGATGAGGGTTTACCTGTAAGCAAGATTGATGTGAGTTTATGTAGTAGTTCTTCTTTGAAGCATTCAACAAAGACTTATTATAAATCTTGTGAGGCTTCGTTTCACTCGATAGATGAAGCAAAGATTTTAAAAGTCACGGTTGGAGATGGTGAGCCTGTAATAAAAATACAAAATGCTTACAAAGATGAAGATGATGCAAAGTTAAAAGCAAAAGCAAAACTTGACTCTATCAACAAAGGTACGGTTAAAGGCTCTCTTTCTCTAAAAGGTGTAGGAGTTTATGCAGGTACTAAAGTTGAGTTGTTTAACACATACAATAGCGAGGATGATGGTGTTTTTAGT
>JALSMC010000162.1 GCA_026987995.1 Sulfurimonas sp.
AAATCTAATGCTATTGGCCATTCTTTTGCGTGTATCATTCATCTTTTTATATCCTGTTTTTGTTTTATTTATGTCGGTTAATGTATTTTGTTAGTAAAGAAGACAACTCACTTTGTAAGCTCTCATCAAAACTAAGCATCTCGTTTGTTAACTCATTTGCTAAGTCATTTGCTTGTTTTAGACTCTCATCTAAACCTAAAATAGTTACAAAACTATTTTTATCTTCGTCATTATTTGTTAGTTTTCCTGCTTCTTCACTTGACTGCGTTACATCTAAGATGTCATCTTGTATCTGAAATAGCAAGCCTAGTTTTATCCCAAAGTCATAGAGTTTATCGGCTACATCATCACGACCAACTATAATAGCACCCATTTTCATTGATGCTGCTATAAGTTTTGCTGTTTTATTTGTATGCAGAATTCTTATATCTTCTACTTTAAGTGGTTTGTTCTCAAAGTAACAGTCTATTGCTTGACCTAAAACCATACCATTAAGTCCACCATTTGTCGCTAACTCTCGAATGAGTTTCACACGAGTTGTATCTGAAAAAGGTGCGTTGGAAAGTACTTCAAAAGAGTAAGTGTTTAAAGCATCCCCTGCAAGTATTGCAGTTACTTCATCAAAAGTTACATGAAGTGTAGGTTTCCCACGTCGGAGTGGTGAGTCATCCATAGCTGGTAAGTCATCATGTATGAGTGAGTACGTATGAAGCAACTCTATAGCAAACGCGGCATGTCGTGCTGAGTCTAACATCAGAGGATTGTATGCTTTTACTACACCGAGTAAAAGAGCAGGACGAAATCGTTTTCCACCTGCTATAAGCATATTTTGTAAAGCAGCTTCATATGTCGGATGAATACTCTGTGAAGTAGGTAAGTTATCAGTTAAGAATTGCTCAAATTTATGCATATGAAATTGTACGGTTATTCTACTTAATATTTACAAAAAATTGGAAATTTCTTCGTGAAAAAAGAAGAGAGGAAAACTCTTTGAAGTTTTCTATGTATATAAGGAGTTCTTCTTGGTTTTTCACCTTGACACCATTCACTTGAAGTAGTTGATCACCTACAAGTAAACCATACTTCAAAAAATGCTCTGAGAGTCCTACTATATGCAGTGTATCATCAAAGTAGATGCCTTTATGTTCTAAAAATGTATCGCTTATATCTCCACCACCATATCTCTTAGAACTCACTACTTTAAAAGTCATCAACTTTTTATCGCGTTTTATTTTAATGCTATGATGCGAGCCAACTTTAGAGAAAAGAACACTGCGCATAAAAACTGATGCTGCTTGTACTTTTTTACCATCAAACTCGATTATACAGTCATCTTTTTGTAATGGATTGTTTTTTAAGTATGGATTTGAAGCACTTACAAGCACAAAGCCTTTCTCGTTTTTCACACGAATCCCGATGCTGGCATATGTAGCCGGTTGGGAGGAGAGAAATCTTTTAATATACTCTTTGGCAATCACTCCACGAGGTGTTGCAATACCTTCTAAGGAACAACAGCTACTTGTAATGAGTGCAGGGTTTTTAAAGTTTGTAGTATATACAGCTAAAGAATTTAAGCCTATTTGATTTTTGAGAATTTTTCCCTCTTTAGATACTCTGTCGTTTACTATTGCACTACCAAGTTGCAAGCGCATATTTATAGAAAATGGATAATGAAACTTTTTCTTATCCTCTATAAGATAAAGCGAAAGAAAAGGGTCATATTTAAGTATTTTAGCTTTTGGTTTATCTTTGGAGTAGACAAGAAGTTTATTATTTTTCACAGGTATATAAAGGGAATTATTTTGAATTGTATGTGAATCTTTGATTTTTTCTATACATGAGAAGTAACCACCTTGACAGGCATAAATATTTAATAGTAAAAGGTTTGCAAGAACAAATAGGCGTAACACCTACTTACTCCCACCAAATGGGTTGCCCATATTACCAAGCATGCTCATAGCACTATGGCGTTGGTTATCTTGGACCATCTTGTTTGCATCGTTCATAGCACCAATGAGTAAAATTTGCAGCATATTTTTATCCGTTAAAGTTGTTTCGTCTATTATTAAATCGACAACTTCACCGTTTCCATTAACACTTAACTCTACAAGTCCACCACCACTTTTTACAGTGTATGTCTTACTAGCGAGCTCACTCTTGAGTTTGTCTGCATTTTCTTGCATTCCCTCAAGCATTTTACCCATTTCACCCATGTCAAACATAAGCTAGATACTATCCGCTACTATTTCTATGTCGTTATTATCATCCAAGATAACAACTTTAGGTTGATAAGACTCAAGATCAGCTTCATTATAACTTGCATATGCAACTATAATTACTTTATCACCTTTATGTACTTTACGAGCGGCAGCACCGTTTAGGCAGATGTCGCGTTTGCCACGTTCACCTAAAATAATATAAGTAGAAAAACGTTCACCATTATTGATGTTAAGTATTTCAACCTTTTGTCCAACCCTCATCTTAGAAGCTTCTAAAAGCTCCTCGTCTATAGTAATAGAGCCAACATAGTTTAAGTTAGCATCAGTTACTGTAGCACGATGGATTTTGCTGTACAACATATCAATTAACATAGTACTTCCTATTTACCCATTAGTTTACGTGCGTCAGCTATACTCATCGGAGCATCCCAAGCTTCTTCAGCGATTACATACTCTTGAACTACATTACCACCGATAATATGTTCAGTAATAATTCTATCAATTTTCTCTTCTGTAAGACCAACATACATAGTATGACCTGGCTCAATTAACATAACTGGACCTTGTTGACATCTATTCATGCATGAAGTACGAACGATTGGAGCTGCCATCATAACACCTTCCATCATAAGTTTCTTAGCAGTATACTGATAAAGATCCTTGTTGTCTGGTGTCACACAAGATGGTTTAGGCATACCTGGAGGAGCTGACTGCTCACACTTGAAAATGTAAAATGTTGGTTGAGGGATTCCCATAAAAAGTTCCTTAGTTTAATTTTTGCAATTATATCGAAATTCTCACATATAATGCTAAGAAGCTATAATAAGTTTATATTTTTAAGTTTATTAGCTAGGATTTAGTTATAATGCTTTTTCAATAATTTAATGCAGGATACTACAACAATTGAAATCAATTATACTTTTTTTCTTACTCATTACATCTCTTTATTCCGAGTCAAAGGTTTACATGGGAGTCAATTACGGTGTTTTTAGCGAAAACTT
This sequence comes from Sulfurimonas sp., assembly GCA_026987995.1. Classification (GTDB taxonomy): domain Bacteria; phylum Campylobacterota; class Campylobacteria; order Campylobacterales; family Sulfurimonadaceae; genus Sulfurimonas. Next base: position 3,221 of record JALSMC010000162.1, read on the forward strand.
CAGTGATATTGATGCTAAAAGTTCATCTGACATAGTAACTCTTAAAATTGGGTATGGTGATATTAAAGCCTATGCAGTTGAGTTCTCATTTGACTACATGCAAAACAACTCTAAAATATTTTCATCTACTGATGTCTCTTCAGATGGTGATAAGATAGGCTTCAATATTAACCTCTTAAAATCATTTGACCTTAACTACCTTTATCCCTTTATTAAAATTGGTTTTGGTGCTGGTTCCTTAACAATTGAAAGAGCATTGCAAGACACCCTAAGCTATGGTTCGTTTCAAGGATCAGTTGGTACTTATATTCCACTTAGCGAAAGCTTCGATATTGAACTTGGATATGAACTAAGACATACATCATATGAATCAATCAATACAGTAGTAGCCAATACAAGCTATAGCTCTCTTATAAATATTGCTTACTTTGGCATTAACTATAGATACTAGGACCTTTAATGCAATACCTAAAAAAAATCACTTTCATCTGTCTTTGTACTTTACTAATCTCATGTGGAGACAACACAACAGTTTCTCCTTTAAAAGATGTCAGCTCAATAAGTATTGATGATACAAACATATCTATTTATGCAACACAAGCAGCAAAAACATTAACTGCCACCCTCACGTATAACGATGGAACAACAGTCAATGCTAGTGCAGACCTTTTATGGGCAAGCTCAGCCAGTGGTGTTTTTAATGCCTCAACAGCATCAATAGTTGCAACTTCAAATGGCGGAGATGCAAACTTAAGTATAGACTATAAATCTACATTTAATGATTTTACAGCTGTACATGTTAAAAAGTTACTTACTATAAACTATTCAGATTTAAATATTAGCGATGTAGGCACCCCTCAAACTATTTATGTTAGTGGTAACTATGAGAACAATGAAACTAATATAACAATGGAAAATAATATTTTATGGAGTGTGGATTCGAATGCTACCATTACAGACATAAATGCTACTCAAATCACTCTTACAGTCGATTATAATGTAACATCAATTGAGCTCAGAGCTACCCTGTTTAATGCAACTATCTATGCAGAAGATTTTAATAAAACATTTAACTAAGTGTATTAGATTTTAGAAATAAAATCTAATATTGCGGTTAAAGCTTTTTTCCGCACACTATCATTTTCTACAAACAACTCATGATAAGCACTATCTATCTGATAGGCTTTACAATTACCTCCTACATTCTTACAAAATTTATTCTGAGGTTTTTTATTTACAATGACATCGTTTTGTGCTTGAAGAAGTAGTATGGGAATTGTAATTTTAGAAGCTTCCTCTACACTTTTTGCACTAGCAGAACATGCTTCTCTTAACCACCTAACACTTGGTCCACCAATTTTTGCATCTGGCTCAATATCAAAAGCAATTTTAGTGATTTCATATCTTATCTTGGAGTGTGTTAATTTATTATCTTTAAACTGATGACTTACTTCATCATATGATTTTTTCCCTACTGCATACCTATCAATATTTTTCTTTCTTAACAAGATAAGATTACATGCGGTATCTGTAATTGAAGAAAAAATAATATCAGGCTGATGCATGGGAGAACTGAGAACTAAACCATCAAAGTCATTAGGGTATTGCTCAACATACAGTGAGGCTATAGCACCACCCATTGAGTGTCCGATGAGTATTCTTTTTTTATCTTTTTGTAGATGGAGTGAAACAAATTGTTTCATATCTTTTACATAGTTTTCAAAATCAACAACATGACCTAGTTGGCTGTCTGCGAGTAAACGCTCAGAATTTCCTTGCCCTCGATGATCTAAGATATAGACCGAGTAACCATTTCTATTTAAGTCATAAATCAACTCTTGGTATTTGAGCATTCCCTCTGTTCTACCACTTGAAATGACAATATTTACTTTTGCATTGTGAACTTCAAAAATTCTATAGGCGATATTGAGATTATCAAAGGATTTAAAGTATTGTATTTTTTGTGCATAAAAATGAGGGGATATTTTTGTAAAGTAGTTATTTTTTAACTCTTTTTCTGAAGTTATTTTATACTTTTTGTTAATATTATTAAAACTCTCAAAAGCAATTAAGTTGCAAAGGAGTATGAGAGTTAAAAGTATAGTTTTCATTACTAAAGGTTTAAAATCTTTCGGACAACTTCCCTATCATCAAAGGGAAATTTTTCATCATAAATAATTTGATGTGACTCATCACCTTTACCTAAGATTACCACAACTTCTTCATCCTCTTGTGACTCTAATGCCATCTCAATAGCTTTTCTTCTATCGAGTTCTACCACTACATTTGTCGGATCAACTATACCACTTAGTATATCGGCTACTATACTCTCTGGGTCTTCATGACGAGGATTATCAGTAGTTATAAAGACTTTTTTTGCCAAAGAAGCAGCAACTCTTCCCATAATAGGACGCTTAATGGTATCTCTATCTCCACCTGCACCAAAAACGACTATGAGTTCTTTCTCTTTTAAAGCATTAAGTACTTGCTGCATTCCATCAGGTGTATGTGCGAAATCCACTATGACATTTGGTAAAACACAAACCTGCTCCATTCTCCCACTCACACCAGCAAAATTATCCACTACTTCTGCTATCTCTTCTAAACTTTTATCTGTTATGAGGTGTACAGCAGCTATGGCACCCATTAAGTTATAAAGATTAAAAAAACCGTGTGTAGAAGCAGTAAAAGGGACAATCTCTTGAAAATGCTGAATAATACCACTACTACCATCATTAAGCGAGTATGCCATAAGTCTATAAGTAGAAGGGTTTTCAATACTATAGGTAAAAGCATTTTTAAAATTAAACTTCGCTCTTGGTTCATCTTTATTTATAAGTTTCTTGCCTTTATCAGAAAAGAAAGAGTTTTTAACATAGATATAATCTTCAAGAGTCTTATGATAGTCAAGATGGTCTTGTGTTATGTTTGTTAAAATCTTCAGCTCAAAGTTAAGTCCTTCTATTCGCTTTTGTGCGATAGCATGAGAACTCACTTCCATTATAAAGTATTCACAGCCAGCTTCAACAGCTTGATAGATATGTCTAAAAGTATTTAAAACAGAGGGAGTTGTAAGAGTCTTTCCTTCTGTTACTTCATCATTCATAAACAGACCACGTGTTCCTTGCATAGCAGTTTTGTATCCCAGATCAAGTAAAAATGAATAGATAGCACTAGCAGTGGTTGTCTTTCCGTTTGTACCTGTAATACCAACAATTTTTATCTTATCGATTCCAAAAAGAGAAGCGATATCTTTAATTTTTATAATTGAGTGAGCTTGATTATCTTTTGCATTTTGAAGGTATTTTTCATTTTGAGTTGTGAGTACGAAGGCTGTATAGCCGTCACACTCTTGAGAATTTTCTGTTACATATTTATAGGCTTGATTTGGTAGTTCTATTTTCAACTATTTTTGCCTTTGGCTAATTTTTTTAAAAGTTTTCGTAGTAGTTTATCACTTGGATAGATACTCAAAGCATTTTCAAGGTATGTGAGTG
>JALSMC010000163.1 GCA_026987995.1 Sulfurimonas sp.
ATCTCTGCAAAACCATGTTCTATAAGTCTCTCTAAAAAATCAATAAAATCATCTTTTTGTGTGATGATAACACGAGTTGAGAACATTATATTTTCAAAAGTTTCTCTAAACTCTCCACCCTCATCTAGTATCTTTTTAAAATCTTTATAAAGTATCCCATCTTCAAGTTCTAGACGATCACGAAGAGGATCAGCAAAAACCTGACTCAACTTTTCTAAGGAACCATCAATATTTTTGAGAATTTCACGCATAACTTTATCTGCTTCATCGGTGTCAGTCTCTTTAAGTACCTCATAGTAATCAAACAGTGCCTCAGCACCACCTTCTCCACTCATCGCCATCTCTGAAAGAATAACACCATTATAAGCTTCAGTTGAATTAGGATAGTTTTGTAAAACTGTTGCAAACTTTTCTAAAGCATTTTTGTACTCTGCTTTAGTAAAACTCTCTTTAGCTTGTGATAATATTTGATATTTACTGATTGTACTCATGTAGTTATAACTTATAAGTTCTCTATATCATTTTCCATACCAGCTGGTACATTTATGACAGTAAGTTCGGGATGAATATCCATTCTAAGTTGACGTTCAACACCATACTTTAGTGTTGTTCCACTACTAGCACATCCTATACAAGCACCTTTAAGCTGTACATAAACAGCTCCATTTTTTACAGTAAGAAAATCTATATCTCCACCATCTAATGCCAATGAAGGTCTTACTTTATCTATAACAACTTTTACTGGGTCTATTAACTCTTCATCTGAAAATGGAATCATATTTATCCTTAATTTAACTATTTATTTATTCGTATCATAAAATATGACAATATCGCTTAACAAGTCATAAAATAATATATTAACTATTCTTTTAAAGCCATTATATCGTGTACATAAGAGGACTTTCTCATTCCAATGAGTATATAATCGATATTCTCTCTTTGTGATAAGAATTTTAATGCACACTCTTGCAAAGAAACACTACACTCTGTAAAATGCTCTTTGAGTGCAATTCTTGTATTTTTAGAACACTCATAAGCGACCATCTTTCTATAATCTCTCAAAAACATGTCTACGTATGCAAACATTGTATTAAAACTTTGTTCATCAAGCCCTTCTAAACTTTTTTGAATATGTGGAATAATTTGAGAATATAAAAAACTATCATAGTCTCCTATCCAGCCATATTTATGTTTATTATCATCTAACTGCTCTATCATATTGTAGAGTGATCGTAACTCATCAGTGTCGCTCACTTGGAGAAGTTCATTAAGATGGGTGTAGTACTCACTACTCTCATCATAATCAGCGAGTCTGTACATCAACTCACCCTTTTGTGCATTTAAAGGACGGTTTACTAAAACTCTGAGCCCATTTTTTTTAGCCCATGTGGCACATTTAAGACCCTCTGTTTCAAGCATGTTTATCGGAAGTTGTATCGTTGTAAAACTATGTGTTTTATTTCCTGCTATCTCTGCTGCTTTCTCTGCTAGTGTGATTAAATCTTCATAAGGTAAGAATTCATCATCATTGTGTTCTTTAGAAAAACTATTAGAACTAATGCCGTAACTTTTAATAGTACCGTTATCAACCTGCTCTTCTAGTGCAACAAAAACATCAAATATTCTGTCAAACATATTGTCAAGTGCTTCATCTTTGGGCATATTTTTATTGAGCGCATTAAAAATATAGTACTCTGGATTATGTAGTAAATAGCAATCTATTTGGGTGAGCTCTAAACGCAGAAGTGATTTTTCAAGTTGATCTAGCATAAAAGACTTACTAATAGAGTGAAAACAAGACTCAGAGTACTCAACTACATCTTCAAAAGGCTCTTCTTTATGACGCAGCATATTTGAGCCTTGAATATAGCCAAACTTACTCACAATTTCAACTTCATCGCGAATAGTGTCATCAAAATGTCTTAAAGCTTTTGCAATAGCTTTCTCAGAAGCACCATCCATATAGTTTGTAGATGTGTCTATAAGCCTAACACCAGCTTCAACAGCGTCTATTATAGCTTGAACATGTTGGGGGTTTTCATCAGTTACACGGTAAGTTCCAAATGCGAAATTACTCATTTTGTTCTCTCTTTATAAAAGTATTTTAGAATTGGGAAGTTCAAAGGGGTTAAACGCAGTCAAAGACTACGTTTAAATTTAAAAAGTAATAATTAAACTAGCTCGATAAATGCCATTGTAGTAGCATCACCACGACGAATTCTAGTTCTAGTAATTCTAGTGTATCCACCAGCACGTTCAACGTACTTAGGAGCAATTTCATTTACTAGTTTTTTAGTTGCTTCTTTACTTTGAAGCGCAGCAAATACTGATCTGTGAGCATTAGAGTCATTCTTACCAGCGATTGTGATAAGTTTTTCTACGTATGAACGTAGCTCTTTTGCTTTAATAGCAGTAGTTTCGATTTTTCCATGTTCTATTAACGAAATACTAAGGTTCATAAGAAGTGCAGCTCTATGTGTACTTGTACGACCTAGTTTACGATATCCATGACGGTGTCTCATATCTAATCCTCTATTAAGCTTGTAAAGCTTCTATTTTCTTTTTTAACGCAGTAACTACGTCATCTGCTAAGTCTGCACCTACGGCAAAACCAAACTCTTGAACTTTCTCAACGATTTCATCGTATGATTTTTTTCCAAGATTTTTAACATTTTTCAAGTCATTAGTACTCATAAGTGTAATTTCACCTATAAGTTTAATGTTTGAACGATCAAGACAGTTAAAACTACGAGCACTTAAACCTAAACTATCAATATTAGTCGTTAGTTTTTTAAGATCTGGTGACTCTTCAACTCTCTCTATTGTTACAGGTGCTTTAATACTAATCTCTGAGTTAAATACTGCAAGTTGTGCATACATAACTTCTAAAGAGTTTCTAAATGCATCTACTGGCGTAATTTGACCATCAGTTTTAATTCTTAAAATTACTCTTTCAAAGTTAGGATTGTCTTCTACAAGAACATTCTCAATTTTGTAAGTAGCACTTCTAACAGGAGTAAAGAAAGCATCTAAAGCGATATAACCATCTTCTAAGTCTTCATAAGTATCTTCACTAGGAACATATCCAATACCTTGAGCAATTTTAATGCTAAAGTTAAGAGTAGAATCTTCATTTAAAGTAGCAAGTGGAGCATCTGGTGTTACCACTTCAACTTCATCACTATTTAGATCAGAACCTTTAATAGTACAAGGACCTGCAAAGCTATAGTTAATCTCTGCTTCTGTTGCATCATCGTTTAGTTTAAAACGAATCTCTTTAAGATTTAAAATAAAATCTGAAATGTCTTCAAGCATACCGCGCACTGAGTCAAACTCATGCTTAGCACCCTCGATTTTTATAGCAATTGGTGCATAACCAACTGAGCTACTTAATAGAAAACGGCGAAGTGGATGAGCTAAAGAGATAGCATAACCCGTTTCAAATGGGTATGCAATTATGTTAGCTTCATTTTCACTAATCTGTTCTACCTCAAACTCTTGTGGAGCAAGTGGAGTAGTTTTAATTTTTTTCATATATTAACGCCTTTTTTTTATTAATTACTATTTAGAGTAAAGCTCAACGATTAAACGTTCTTCAACTGGAATAACAACTTCTTCACGCTCTGGTAAACGAGTAAAAATACCGTAAACTTTTTCAGCATCGATGTCAACCCATGGTGCAAGACCAGTTTGGTTTGTTAATTCAATTGCACGAACAATCTGTGCATTTGTTTTACTTGCTTCTTTAACTTCAATCTTTTGTCCCGGTTTAACACGGTAAGAAGGAATGTCAAGTTTTTTGCCATCTACTAAAATATGACCGTGAGTTGTAAGTTGACGAGCGAATCTACGAGTAGATGCGAATCCCATTCTATAAACAACATTATCAAGTCTACTTTCGATAAGTGTAATAAGGTTTGTACCTGTATTTCCACTACGACGTTTTGCTTCTACGAATAAAGCACGAAAGCCTTTTTCAGAAACACCATACATGAATTTAGCTTTTTGCTTTTCATTAAGTTGTAAACCATACTCAGAAACTTTCTTACGTCTTTGACCATGCTGACCAGGACCGTAAGGTCTTTTTTCTAATGCAGATTTACCCGCTAAACGACGCTCACCTTTAAGGTTAAGACTTACACCAAATCTTCTTTCGATTTTTTCTACTGGACCTCTATATCTTGCCATCAGTAATCTCCTTAAACTCTACGACGCTTAGGTGCGCGACAACCATTGTGTGGTAATGGTGTAACATCTTTCATAAATGTTACACGGATTCCTTCGATAGCACCAACAGCTTTAACTGCAGTCTCACGACCTGAACCAGGACCTTGAACTTTAATACCAAGTTCTTTAATACCATGTACTTGTGCTTTTGCAATTGCATCTTCAGTTGCAGCTTGTGCAGCAAATGGAGTTGATTTTTTAGAACCTTTAAATCCTAAAGAACCAGCAGAACTCCAAGCAATCATGTTACCCATTTCATCTGTAATTGTTACAAGTGTATTGTTAAATGATGCAGCTATGTGGCAAATACCACGTGCAATATTTTTCTTTACTACTTTTTTTCTAACAGCTTTTCTTTTTGCCATAATCTATTCCTTACGCAGCGCCGACAGTCTTACGTTTACCCTTACGAGTACGCGCATTTGTCTTTGTTTTTTGACCACGACATGGAAGACCACGACGGTGACGAATTCCTCTGTATGAACCAAGGTCCATTAGAGCTTTAATATCCATAGCTACTTTCTTACGTAAATCACCTTCCACCATATGGCTTTTGCGGATTTCAGCAGTAATTGCAGCAACATCAGCTTCGTTTAATTCGAAAACTCTTTTGTTATAGTCAATACCAGTCGCATCTAAAATTAGACGTGACGCATGAAGACCAATACCATAGACATACGTTAAACCGTATTCTATTCTTTTCTTTTTAGGTAAATCAACACCAGATATACGAGCCATGGTTATCCTTGTCTCTGTTTATGTTTTTTAACTTTGCAGATTACTCTTACAATGCCTTTTCTTTTGACAACTTTACAGTCATCACACATCTTCTTTACTGAAGCACGTACTTTCATTGAAAGTCCTTTTATCTTAGTCTTTGCCGTTTACAGGTAAAGCATTTGAACGCTTACCAATACTTTTATCAATATAGTATATATAAAGATAGAAATACTCTTTTGTTTGTTAAAACAGCAAAGCGGATGGGAATTATACCCAAATAAATTTAAAACTTTTATTAAGCCTTAAATATTATATGGTTACTATTGATGTATATTAACTTACAAAGGTATAAATATGAGAACTTTATCAGTAAAGGGAAGAGTATACCCAACAGACCTAAACCATAATGGCGGTGTTTTCGGTGGCTGGATTATGGGAAAGATGGATAAGGCTGCTTCTATCTCTGTAGATGAAATTATCAAATGTGGTGCTGTGACTATTTCAGTAACAGATTTACACTTTAAATTCCCTGTAAGCAATGGAGATATCTTTTACATATATACAGAAATATTACATATTGGATATAGTTCTATATTAATTGATGTAGACTTTAAAATTCGCAGTATTGATGATGAAAATGAACTATCAGAACTTAAGTCTGTAGTTGATGCAAAATTTAAGTTTGTTGCAATAGAAAATAAAAAAACAGTTGCTATTTGTGATCACCTTCGTCCTGATGCAACTGAAGATATCATTGCTATGGCTTATGTTGGAAAACATATGAAGGGTAAAAAAAAGTTATTCCCATAAAATACTTACCCCATACTCTTGATTGAGTATGACCTGTTTTGTGTAGTAGACTTTTTTACCATACTTTTTACTCAGGAGTTCTACTTCTAACTCTTCCTCATTTAAAAGTGCTCGTACATCCTTATACTGTAACCATTTGCCATACTTTGCTAAAGAGTTTTGCCAAATTCTAAAATCACAACTTGCATCATCTCTTAGCTCAAATACATCACCATCTTCTGTCTTCCAGTGTGCGTTTGAGCAGGCATATAATTTTACTTTTTTACCACTTACTTCTTTATCTCGTACTTCTATCTCACCATCTTCACAGTAGGGGCATTTACCTAAAATCATCACTACTCCTATTCTTAATTATATTTCTAATACTAATCAAAAAAATCATCTTGCTTAAAAAAAATTGCAAATTGACATATTATTTATTTAATTATCACTTCCTAATAAACTTTAGATAGAATTTCATTATGCAAAACTATATAGACAAATTTAATACAGCCATACAAAACACTTTTTATACAAACCTTCCCATACATGAACAAGAGTTCATTAAAGTCAAAGCACTTGAGTTGCATTTTTCTGTTCAAGAGCTAAAACAAATCATAACTATTGCTCGTGATTTAGAGATGTGGAACGAAAAGAACATTCAAGAAATATTTCCAGAGCATGACCAGAAAAAAGTGGTTTTCTCGCGTTTACGTGATACCTATGAAGCTATTCAAAAGAAAACTAACTCTTATGAAAACTTTACTCTTAAAAACATCCCAAAAGAGCAAAAGTTTACTTTTAAGGTAGCTGAGAAACAAGGTTTTGGTTTAGGACTTTGTCCAGTAGCAAGTGAGAAGACTAGATGTTGTAACCTCTTAACACTTGATGCAGTTGAGTCATGTGGATTTGACTGTTCATACTGTTCTATTCAAAGCTTTTATAATCAAAACACCATTACTTTTGATAGTGGTTTTAAAGATAAACTACTTAAACTTGAACTTGATCCAAATAAAACTTATCATATAGGTACAGGTCAAGCTAGTGACTCTCTTATGTTTGGAAATCGAGAAGGTGTCTTGGATGCACTTTTTGAGTTTGCATTTAAAAACCCTAATGTTATTTTAGAGTTTAAAACTAAAAGTGATAACATCAAGCACTTTTTAGAAAACGATGTTCCACCCAACATTCTCTGTACTTGGAGTCTAAATACTAAAACAATTATAGAAAATGAAGAACATTTAACTGCCTCACTTGACAAGAGAATAAACGCAGCGAGAAAACTAGCAGACAAAGGTGTAAAAGTTGGTTTTCACTTTCATCCTATCGTTGAGTATGTTGGTTACCTTGATGAGTACAAGGGTGTCTATGAAAAACTTATAAATACATTTACTCCTGATGAAGTTGCACTTGTGAGTTTTGGAACACTTACTTTTATAAAGCCTGTTATAAAACAGCTAAGAGGTCGTGAGTTTAGAACAAAAATCACACAGATAGATCATGTAGATGCAAGTGGGAAGACATCATACCCTGACACAACAAAAGTCGAGATGTTCAAACATGCTTATGAGAGTTATTCTAGTTGGCAACAAGGTGAAGAGAGAGTCTTTTTTTATCTCTGTATGGAGGAGCACCAAATGTGGGCGAAAACATTTGGCTATCAGTATGCAACAAACAATGACTTTGAAGCAGCCATGCTTGGAGCATATAGTAAAAAACTAGGTCAAGAGTACCTAGTAGGAAGTATTAACCCATTTTAATTAAAAATGTGTCTCCATCTTCATGAAGTGTAAAACTATGCTTATCACAAAAGTTTTCATTCATGATTTCTACCATTTCTAAACTTTTTTCTAAAGCTGCATCTTTTGACTCAATTTCAACATTATTTTCTAGGTCACTTCTTCTAAAACAACCACATTCTCTATCTACTACTATTTTAAACATATTTATCCTTTGTAATTTTGTGAAATAATAGCAAAAAGTACTTTGTCTGCTCTGAGTTAATCTCTCAAGTAATTATTTTAAGATATAATTGCATTATTAAAGACTAATAGTCCAGAAGGTTTTGCTCGTGAATAAAAAAGTACTTCTTTTATGTAAAGACAATAGTGCTCTCTCTGTTATGGCAGAAGCAGTTCTCAACAGATATCTCAAAGAAGTTACGGCTTCAAGTGCAGCTGTGAAAAAAACAAAAGCAATTACTCCCTCAGTTAAATCGGCTCTTATTAAAGATACTTCGTGGGATGACACCTACCATGCTAAAACTGTTCTCTCATTACTTGAAGAAGAATTTGACTTAGTAATAGCACTTGATACAATTTCAAGCAAGGGTATACCTGAGTTTTCAGATAATACTATCGTAATAGAAATTGAATATGAACATCCAAACTATGAAAGTTCAACTCAAATGGAACGATTTATCAAAACCTTAAAAATGGAACTTATTCCTATCACTAGGGATATATTAGAATTATAAAATCAATACAAACGGAATAACCAAATGACAGAAAATATACAGAGTGACTTTTTAGAACTCGGAGTAATCAACACTTTACTCATAGACAGACTTACAACACCAGGTGCCTACCTTATGGCAAGAGATGGAGAGGATGTACTACTTCCTGGGCCCTACCTAACACCAGAGATGAAAGAGAGAACATTAGTAGATGTTTTTCTCTATACTGATTCAGAAGATAGACTTGTCGCAACTACAAACAAACCTGTAGCAATGCTTGATGAGTTTGCTCTTTTTACTGTAGTAGATGTTGCACCTTTTGGTGCGTTTATGGACTGGGGACTGAGTAAAGACCTTCTTGTCCCAAATATGTTTCAAAAAACTAAGTTTGCAGTTGGTGAAAAACACTTTTTAAAAGTCATTTATGATGAGAGAACACACAGACTTGTTGGAACTGAAAAAATAGGTGACTTTTTAGATAAAGATGTAAAAGGATTAGCTGTAAACAAAGAAGCTCAAATCTTAGTTATCTCCAAAACACCTTTAGGTTTTAAATGTATCGTAGATGATAAATATGAAGGTCTTATTTATCATAATGAAATATTTGAGACAATTAATGTAGGCGATAAGAGAACTGCTTATGTAAAAAGTGTCCGTAAAGATGGAAACATAGACCTAACATTAAGAAAAGCTGGAAGTAAAAAAAGTGGTGGTAGTGATGAGAAAGTTTTAGCTCTACTCAAAGAAGCTAAAGGCATTATGCCTTACAACTATAAAAGCGATGCAGATCTCATTAAAGATGTATTTTCACTGAGTAAAAAAGAGTTTAAACGTACACTTACTTCGCTTGTCAATGCTGGAAAAATCGAAGTTAAAGACACTGGTATCTAC
>JALSMC010000164.1 GCA_026987995.1 Sulfurimonas sp.
TGTACAGATATGCTTGATCGTAACTGTATTACAATGGAAATGGCTGGTCACGAAGCATAGTCACTTTCAATATTTCTCACCCTTTTGGGTGAGTATATTTCATCATTTTTTTATTTACTAAACACCCTCCCTTTATTTAACTTTTTTTTTAAAAAAACAACTCTCACAAAAACTTACAAAAAATCAATATAATCAAACTTATCTCAATTAAAAAGTTATTTTTAGACAATAATGCTAAAATTGCATAATTAAAACTAAAAGGACTCTAGTGAAAGTTACAGTAGAAAAAGTAGACGATATAAACTTTATATTAAGTGGTACAGTTGAAAATAGTCTTATCGAAGATAAAGTGAAGAAACTAAAAGAGAATACAGCGAAAGAAAAAAAAACGGATGAAACATCATCTGATGAAAAGATTGAGCAAGATGCCGCTGGAGAAGTTTTTAAAGACTTTATCAGTGCTGGCATTAAAGAGGCTGGTATTGCAGTAGAGAGTATTTTAGGGCAGCCTAGCTTAAAAAAATATGAGCAAAGAAAAGATAAAGTGTTTTTTGAAGTAGAACTTTCAATAAGCCCTAAAGTTCATACAGATGTAGACTACAAAGAGATAACTCCTGTATTTACTAAACCTGTTGCATCACCCCAAGAGATAGAAAATAAACTAGCAGAATTTGTGCTTAAACAAGCTCCTTTTACTACTATCCCAACTCCAAAAGCCGTTGAAAATGGTGATGTAACTGTAATCGACTTTGAAGGTTTTATTGATGGTAAAGCATTTGAAGGTGGAAGTGCTCAAAAATTCAATCTTAAGATAGGTTCAGATTCATTTATTCCTGGTTTCGAGGAACAATTAATTGGTATGGAGTATGGACAAACAAAAGATGTACACCTTAGTTTTCCAGATGATTATCAAGCTGAAGACTTAGCGGGTAAAGAGACTAAGTTTGTTGTTACACTCCATGAGATTCAAGAACAGCATCCTATAACACCAGATGATGCTTTTGCTAAAAAAATACTGAGTGATGAAAAGGCAACACTAACTACACTTAAAGAAAAGTTTGCAGATCAAATAACTTCAGAAGAACTCTCTCGTGTTTATATGAATGAGATCAAACCTAAGATGATTGATGCACTCCTTTCTAAGTATGACTTTACACTTCCAAACAATATAGTAGAACAAGAGATAGATGCCAAGGTGCGTGAAAAGACTAGAGGCTATACTCAGGAACAACATAAAGAGTTTATGGAAGATAAGGGTAAGTTTATGGAACTTCGTGAGTCTGTTCGCGCATCTGCACGTGATAGCATAAAATTAGCTCTTATTGTTGAAGCTTTAGCAGAGAAAGAAAATGTAGAAGTTCATGAAAATGAAGTACATGCAGCCCTTGGATACCAAGCGATGATGTCAGGTCAAGATACTCAAGAACTTCTTAAATACTATCAAGAAAACAACTTAATGACTTCTGCAAAAATGGGACTCATTGAGGACAAATTATTTGGAATTATGCTTGGATTCCACAAGTAAAGATATAAACACTCATTGGATTGATACTCTCTATGAGTGGGCAGATGTAAATAATGTTTCTGACTTAGAGTGGATAAAACATGACTCTTACTTAAATGCAGGATACTTTAAAGGTTTGCCAAGAGATAAGAGTAAGTTACTTGAGTTAGAAGAGCTAAATCTTTTGGGTTGTCAACTCACCCAACTCCCAAAAGAGATCGGGAACTTAAAGAATTTAAAAAAACTTTATCTCCTAGGAAACCAACTCTCGGCTTTACCAGACGAGATAGCTCAACTAGATAAACTAGAAGAACTCTATGTAGCAGGAAACAGGCTCCAAAAATTACCTAAGGAGATTACGAAGCTTTGTAAACTAAAACTTTTGTTACTTCAAGAAAACTCTCTAACCACTTTACCTCAAGACATCGGTGCACTTAAATCACTGACGACTTTAGAACTTGGAAAAAACAAACTAAAATCTCTCCCCTGCTCTATAGGAGAGTTAAAAAACTTAAAAAAACTAACACTTTGGAAGAATGCTCTAACAACACTTCCAAAAGAGATTCTTAGCTTAACATCTCTGAATGAGTTAGATTTACTATACAATAAGCTAGCACTAACACAAGAGCACATAGTTTGGTTAGATACTCTTATCAACAATGACTGTGCTTTAAATATATAAAACAATAATTGGAGAAGATAATATGAATAATGATCAAACTATACCTTATGATGTAGTAAATAGAGACACTATACATACACTAGTACATGCGTTTTATGCTGTTGTACTCAAAGATGATAAAGTTGG
>JALSMC010000165.1 GCA_026987995.1 Sulfurimonas sp.
CAATAACTTCCATTGGTGTCATATTGAGTGCTTTAAGTTTGTCGGGGTTTAACCAGATACGGATAGAGTATTTTTTCTCACCCATGTTTTCAGCTTTTCCTACTCCTGGAATTCTTTTAATCTCATCTAAGATATTTATGTTTACAAAGTTAGATAGAAAACTTCCATCATATTTTTCATCTCCACTAATTGCAATGAGACAGACAATAGAAGGACTGCGTTTATCAACAATTACTCCTTGCATAGTTACTTCAGGAGGAAGTGAGGCTGTGGCAGTTGAGACCTTATTTTGCACATCAACAGCACCAATATCTATGTCGTACCCTGGTTCAAAATAGACATTAATGCTAGAGGCACCATTGGCAGATGAAGAAGAATCCATATAGATAACTCCTTTGATACCATTGAGCTTATCCTCAAGCACACGAGTCACACTCTCTTCAACGACAAAGGCATTTGCACCTGTATATGTAGCACTTACATTTACTGTAGGGGGTGCGACATCAGGATATTCGGAGATAGGAAGCACAAGCATAGAAACAAGTCCACCGGTAATAATGATGAGAGAGATAACTATGGCTAAAATGGGTCTTTTAATAAAAGTTACTGAAAACATCTTTTATCTCTTCTTTGGAATAAGGTTGTTTTCTTTTAATATAGATGCAATCCCTTGTGTTTGTGTGACATCAATAGTTTCAACCTCGCGTCCTTCTTTTAGTTTGACTAAAGATGAGATGATAAGTTTATCCCCATCTTTTAGACCTTTGAGAATACTCACATAAAATCGTGAAGAGTAGCCAGTCTCAATATCGGCTCTTTTAATTTTACTGTTTTCATCTACAATATAAACAAAACTACCTAACTGGTCGTTAAAAATAACCTCTGGAGGAATCATTAAAAACTTATACTTATCGTTTATAAAAAGGTTTACATAGACAAAAGTTCCAGGTAAAACTTTCCCTTTTTTATTGTCAATAGTCGCTCTCATAGTAATAGTAGATGTTAATGGATCAACACTATTGTTCTTAAAGTCTACATATCCATCAAGTCTAATCTCTGCCATGCTACTAGGCACAGTTATAAAAGCATCAGGTTTGTCTTTGTTTCTATACTTTTGAAACATTCTGACATCTTTTTGTGAGGGAGAGAAGTAAGCATAGATAGGATCTATTTTGACAATCGTAGTCAGTAGTGTAGACTCACCTTGACCAACAAGGTTTCCAATGTCAACATGTCTTGCACTAATATTTCCACTAATGGGTGCTGTAACAATAGTATAACTAAGGTTGAGTTGTGCATTATGTATCTCTGCAATATCACCAAAAATCGCCGCTTCTAAACCAGCTTTTTGTGCTTGGTACTGCTCTAGTGTAGCACGAGGAGCCAAGCCCTCATCTACAAGTGGTTTGTATCTATTTACATCAGCTATTGCAAGTGCTAAAGATGCTTCATCTTGACGTTTTTTGGCTTTTGCAGCATTGAGTGCAGCTATGTACTCACTCTGCTGGATTTTAAAAAGCTTCTGTTCTTTCTTAACAGCTTGCCCATCTTGAAAATATATCTCCTCAAGTATTCCAGAAACTCTCGCTCTAACTTCTTGATCACTACTAGCCTTTGTCATACCTGTATACTGTTTCCAGATGGGTATAGCTTCTTTTTTAACAGTTATAATGTTAACTGCGAGAGGGGGTATCTCTTTTTTAACTTGAACTGTTTTTTCTTCAGAGCAGGCTGATAAAAAAAGAAGTAAGCATGTGAAAAATAGGGAAGTGAAAACTTTAGTTTGCATTAAAAAGCCTTGTGTTTTATTGTTAGTATTTTAACACAAAGAGCTTAATGCTATTTGTGTTACTGCTTAAAATAAATATTGTACTTTAATCAAACAAAGAGTATTATAAAGTAATACTATATTATTTACTGGCTAAAGGTTTTATATGCTTAGGTTTATCTTATTATTTTCATCTTTTGTACTTTTTGCATTTTCTTCGGAAGACTTAAATTTCACTAAAAAAGAAAAAGATTTTATAGCACAAAAACAAGTGCTAAATTATGTATATGATCCTGAATGGGCACCTTTTGAGTGGGAAAATGGTATTAGCGAACATGTGGGAATGGTTGCTGATATTTTAAAAATTATTGCAAGTAAAAGTGCTCTAAATTTACAGCCAAGTTCTTCAAAATCATGGCTTGAGGCAATGCAAAAATTTAAAAATGGTGAAGTAACTATGGCTAGTGCTTTGACAATGAATACTGCACGTTTAGAATATTCTAATTTTACAAATAAAATACTATTT
>JALSMC010000166.1 GCA_026987995.1 Sulfurimonas sp.
ACATCGTGGACTTAGTAAAAGTATGAAGTTGAACTTAGTTGATTTTTATTTAGTGAATTATAAGAAAAACTAGAAAAGTAAGCACTCGTTTTTTTAATTAAGTCAAATTTGTTGTGAATCATTTAGATATGATTGAGAGACTTAACATAGAACTTGATGAAAAAAACAAACTTTTAGAGAAACAAAACAGTGAACTACTAGATAAAAACAGTGAACTAGAAAAATCTTTTCGTATGCTAGATACTATGGTTCATAAAGAACAAATCACACATACTAATGTAGTACAAGAGCATACTGATGTTGATGGAGCGATGCAAGAGCAGATACAATACCTTATAAATGATGACTTGTACGAACTCGAAGAAATTCATGGAGAGATGGATAGAATTATTATTGAAATATTGAATTCTACAGAGCAGGTAGATGCTAATACGATTGAAGAACTAACAAATCATTTTTCTAAGTATGCTTCTACCCTTGCAATGTATAATTTTTTTGATCAACTTGGTGCGTCTATGAAAGAGTTTTCATTTGTACTTGGGGAGAATCCACTTCCTTCAGATGAAGAGAGTGTTCGAAATATTTTTATGCTTTTAGAAGGTTTTTTATATGTTTTGAGTAAATGGCAAAAAGATTTGAGAATAGGTGATATATCTAGTATAAATGCATTAGATGCCTCTATGATCAGCGACATGGAAACTATTGTCAATATGTGGACACAAAAAGAAGAGGATCTCTCTGAAGAGAGCTTAGATGATATTTTTGATTTTTAGTCTAAAATATCGTGGAGCTTATTTGCATCAAGCATTTCTTGGTGTACTTTCTCCCAGTCATCATTCTGTATAGCACTCTTAAGATGTTCTAGTTCATCTTGAAAAATTGTGATGGACTCTAAGAGGTTTGTTTTGTTCTGTCTAAAGATATCTTCCCACATATAAGGTGAACTCTTCGCTAAGCGACTCATAGAACGGTACCCACCGGCTGCTAGTGCTAAAATGTTATGTTTATTTTCTTGACGCATTACAGTGTTGGCAATGGCATATGAAACTGCATGGGGCATATGCGAGATAAATGCGGCATGACGGTCGTGTTCAACTGCTCGCATAAATGCAGGTCGCATGTTCAGAGATGTAAAAATCATTTTTGCTGTATCTGCTTGATGCTTTGCACTATCTTCTAAGTCACAAAGAACTACTACTTTATCCTCATACAGACCTTCAACTGCTGCAAGAGGACCAAAGTTTTCTGTTCCTGTCATTGGGTGTGCGGCTACAAAGTTTTTTCGAATCTCTTTTGGCACACTTTGGACTATCTTCTCTTTTGTACTTCCTAGGTCAATTATCGTTGTTTCTTTGCTGACATCTGTTAACTTGTGTAATGTTGCAATCAGACCATCAACAGGAATAGCTAGAAAAATCACATCACATTTTTTTACTTCGGAAAAACTTGCGATACTGTTTACAAGTCCTAATCTCATTGCTTGTTCAGTATGTACTTCGTTGTGATCATACCCTACAATCTCTGTTACATACTTTTGCTTTTTAAGACTCATAGCAAGTGAGCCACCCATGAGTCCAAGTCCAATTATTGCTATTTTCATTATTTATCTTTAATATTTTTAGCCAATTATACACACATAAATTTAAAGTTAACAATCTATTAATAACATTAAGGGTAAAATCACTTTTAATTTTAACTATGGAACTTTAATGAAAATATTTTTACCTCTCCTTTTATTACTTTTTACAACAAACATTTTTGCACAAACTCTTAACTCTATAAAATTTGAAGGAATGGTTCATATATCAGAAACAGTTGCCCTTCGTATGCTCTCATTTGAAAAAGGTGATGATGTAGATATTAAAATGGTAGATGATGCTATAAAGAAGTATTTTAAACAGGGGTATTTCAATGATATCTGGGCTGAACTTGATGATGGTGACTTGACATTTTTCTTTAAAGAGAAGGCAATCATCTCAAAAATTGAGCTTGAAGGCTGGAAAGATAATGATGAAGAGGTTCAAGATGCTGTTATTCAGATTAAAAAAGGTTCTCTTTATGATGACAAAATCCTTCAAGATGCAAAAAAACGTATAATTGAAGCTATCTCTCAAGAGGGAAAACTTGACTCAGTAGTTGAGATTAAAACTGAGTACTTAGAAAACGGTAGTATAAAAGTTACTTTTGTTGTAAATGAAGGTGAAGAGATAATTATTGATAAGTTAGAATTTAGCGGTGTAAATGGTCTTGACCCTGATGATTTTGATGCAGTAATTGCAAATAAAGAACATGACTTTATGGGATGGTTTTGGGGTCAAAATGATGGGAAGATGAGTCTTGCGGATTTAGCCTATGACAACTTACGAATTCGCGACTTATATATGCAGTATGGTTACTTAGATGCAAAAATAAACGAACCTTTTGTTCGTGTAAACTTTAACCACTACACGGCAGATATGAGCTATCAAATTAAAGAAGGTAATGTTTATACAATTGAAAAAATAACATTATCTCAAGCTAGAGAGGTTGTAGATGAAAAATTACTCCGAGATATTATTTCTTTAAAAGAGGGGGAAGTTTTCAATATTAAGTCTTTTCGTGAAGATGCAGAAAGAATAAAAACTCTGATTGCTGATAAAAGTTATGCATTTGTTCAAGTTGTCCCCGATTTGAAAAAAAATAAAGAGAAAAAAACCGTGGAAGTTGTTTTTAAAATCACTCCAGGTGATAGAGTTAAAATTAGAAATGTAGTTATCTCAGGAAATACACGAACACTCGATAGAATTATTAGACGTGAGCTTTATCTTGGGCCGGGTGATATGTACTCGCTTACAGATTTAAAAGATTCTCGTAACTCTTTAGGGCGTTTGGGTTACTTTGAAGGTACAACCATAGAAGAAAAACGTGTAAATAATCAAACAATGGACCTTGTTGTAAAGCTTAAAGAAGCACCAACTGGTAATGTACAACTTGGTGGTGGATATGGTTCTTTTGGTGGACTTCTTGTAAGTATTGGTGTGAATGATAGAAACATTTGGGGTTCTGGAATCAATGTAGGTGTAAAAGCTGAAAAGTCACAAACAACAGAGTCTTATTCATTTAATGTTTCAAACAATAGACTAAACGATAGTGACTTTAGTGGAAACTTTTCTATTTATACCTCTACCTTTGATTATAACGATTATTCGGTCTCTTCAGATGGTGCTAGTATTGGTGCGGGGCATAGGTTTTCTCGTTATGTTACAGGATACCTTGGATATGGCTTCTCGAGTAATGCTTATAAGTTTGATGATACTCTTGACCTGAATGTAACAGATACTTTTTACTTTGAAGATTATACAAAAAGTGGTATAACTATTAGTGTTAAGTGGGATGATACAGATGATTTTTATCTTCCTCGTCAAGGTCTTGATATATCTCAAAGTTTTGAGAAAACTGGTCTAGGTGCACAAGCAAACTACATGAAGTCAAGAACAAGTTTTGGAAAGTATATGGGACTAGAAGAGTATATAGGATTTGATGCTATCTTTAGATACAAAGCTAGACTTAATGTCCTTATAAATAATGGCTATATTCCTTTAGCTGAAAAGTTTTATATGGGTGGTATTGGTAGTGTTAGAGGGTACCAAGCATTTTCCTTATCTCCAGTTATTACTGATGATGGTGGAGTTGTAAGAAGAATCGGTGGAGAGAAAACATTTTCAAACTCTATAGAGATGAGTATACCACTGATTCCTAAGGCTAAAATGCGTATGGTTGTGTTTTTAGACTGGGGATTTATTGGGGATGAGTCTATTACTGATATCTCACGTGGTGGTTACGGAGCAGGTCTAGAGTGGTTCTCTCCTGTTGGTCCGATTCAACTTATGTTCGCTTCACCACTAAATGTAAATGATGGTAATACTCAAGGACAAGAAGATAAAGTTTCTAGCTTTGAGTTTACTATGGGACAAAGATTTTAAGAGTTAAAACTAATCTTAATTTTTTGTTCTAAAGGCTCTAACTTTTGTATAGCATCTTGTGCTAAATAGAGAGTTTTTTTACTTGATACTGATAACTTGTTCGTATCAAATGAAAGTGTAAAGTCTATATTTCTTGGTCTATGGCTTAACAAAGATATACTTAAAGAGAGAAGATAACTTAAAGACTGTGTTGTTTTTTCATCTGGTAGTAAAGTACTATACTTTTGTAGATGACTACTTGCGGGGAGTTTATTTCCTGCATATTTACAAAGTGTAGCTATTAGAGTATTACTTTTATGTGTAAACCCATACTCTAAAGCATTTTGTATGAGATTATAGGCATGCTTATTTTGAGAATAAAAGTGTGTACTACTTCCGATAAGATATAGTTTCGCCGCTAGTGCTAACTCGTATCTATATTTTTTATCAAGCTCTAAAGACTCTGCTGTTAAATCAAAAAGTTTTTTATTCAATAGACTGAGTTGAGATGAAAGTCTTGTGTCGCCTATGTGAGCATCCAAAAGATACTTTACAGAGCAGTTATAGTTATGTGGAAACTTATGAGAGGCATTACGAAGTAGGTCTGCTAAAAAGACACCTTCTCTCACTCCAACACCACTTGTAACAATCTTTTTAAATACTATCTTTTTAAGTAGTCTTTGTAAAATAAGTGTCCCTGGCTTTATCACATCATAACGATTAGCCTTAATATAAAGTGCCTTAAGTGCATTATCACTTGTAGAGGTAAGTATCTTGTCTGTAAACGCGGCTAATGTGTCACAGGAGTAAGTATAAGCATGTAGCTTGTTAAGTTGATATGATTCTTGCTTCATGATAGCACTAGAGAGTGCTCTAAAAGTACCACCAATTCCAATAAGGGTACTATAAGTAGAAGAGGGAAGTTTTTGGAGTTCTTTATCTATATGTTTTATAGCACCATCTATATCATCAGAGTCAAAATAAAGCTCTTTAAGGCGTATAGTACCTAAATCTAATGATAAAGTGTTTGTCACACTACCATTGTCAATAGAGCTGAACTCTGTGGAGCCACCACCAATATCTATGCTTAAAGCATCTGTCTGCTGTGGAAGAAGAGTAGCACACGCAAGGGCACCTAAATAAGCCTCTTTTTCTCCACTAATTATCTTAATATTAATCCCAAGATTTTCTTTAACTCTTTTTAAAAAATCTTTTTTATTTGGAGCATCCCGAAGTGCTGATGTCGCAACACAGAGAAGTTTTTTTGTTTTAAATGATTGGGTGATTTGTATAAAATTATGAAGGGCATCAAATGTACGTTGCATTGGAAGAGTTTGAAGGTTTCCCTCAAATTTATAGGCATTTTCAGATAATCGAACTTTACTCTTTTCTTCATAAAGAAGATGAAAAGCATAACGAGATGTTCTTTCATAAACAGCCATTCTAATAGAATTAGAACCTATGTCTATAATAGCGACTCTCTTTGCCAAGACTTTACTCTTCTAGTTCTAAATTTTTTGCTTTAAACAAGAGTTCTGCGATAGACTCAACATTATCTTTATCAGGTACAAAACAGTCAACTGGACAGACTGAGATACATGCTGGTTCGTCATAAACACCTACACATTCTGTACAGCGATCTGGATCGACATAGTAGATTGGGTCTCCCTCTTCAATAGCCAGAGTCGGACATTCTTCCCGACATGCATCACATGCTATACATTCGTCATTAATTAATAGAGCCATTGTAAAACCTTATATTTTGTACTTATTTATTTATATGCCGATTTATAACTAAATAAAGCTTCAGTAAGTTTTAAATACTTTATTTATATCTAGGAATTATGCAAGATAGTTTAGAATTCAGTTGTAAAGAAGCAATTGTCCCATCAATTCCATCTTCTCTATTAGTTATTTTTATTTTTGCACCAAGAGCATCAGCTGCACTTTGTGCTAGAAAAAGACCAAGCCCAACACCTTGTCTATCTCCTTGTCTAACAAAAGGAGCAAAAAGATCAACACTATCATCAATCCCACATCCTTCATCTATAACTTCAATAAGTAAACCATAATCATCTTGAGAACTTTGAAGAATTACCGTTTTGTCTTTTGGTGTAAATTTTAAGGCATTTTGTAAAAAGTTTTGAATAATTTGGTTAAGAAGACTCACTTGAAGCATCGCCATAAAAGCATTAGGTTCAAAACTCATCTCTAACTCTTTGCCTTCATTAGCAGCTAGTAGTTTAAAGTCATCCGCTTTTTGTTTTAAAATAGAGATAATATCAACTTGTGTTGGTTTCTCAAGCTGTGCACCCTCTTGTCGTCCAATATTTAAGATGTTTGAGACTATGACATTCATCTCATCAATAGTTTTGTTTGTCTTCTTTAGGGCATCTATATACTCTTGGGGTGAGCGCTCTTTTATAAGTGTGACCTGATTTTTGAGCTTTATTACTGCAAGGGGAGTTTTTAACTCATGTGCAGTACCGATAAAGAGTTCTTTTTGGTACTTTACAAAGTTTTGGATACGTGCTATTAGGTGGTTAAGTATCTCTCCTAATGGTTCAAATTCTTTAGGGAGAGAAGTTGTGTTTATAGGCTTCATGAGGTGTTCATTCATATTTGATAGTTTCGCACTAAGTTGTTTAATAGGTCTAACAAGCATTTTGGATAAAGCTGTTGCATAGATAACTATGATTAGAAACCCAGCTATGTTAATAAGAAAAATATATTTAAGTATTTTATCTAAAAGGTATTTTGTGCTTGATATATCTTTTGTAATTTTAAGATAAGCATTGTTCTTGAGATTAAAAGGGTAAATAAGTGTGAGGTATGTACGGTTTTGTAATGTTCTTTCATAGCCTGAAATATCAATATCTTCTTTTTTTAAATAAATTATCTCAATATTAAGAGAGAAGGAGTTTTCATTATACATTTCATCTTGTTGAAAAAGTGATTGATTATTAGAAATATTTTTTGCATATTGTAGTAGTTCAGTATGTTTTTCATCATAAATGGACTTTTCAATAAAAAAGTATAAAATAGAAGAGAAGGCGAATATAAGAGCAAGAGTAGATATCATGAGTTGAATCAAAAAATCTTTACGGATACTGCGTTTGGAGAACATGAGTACAACCTCAAATATTATAGATTTGAGATTATATCATTAAAATTTTAAAAGAGAAGGATTAAGAGAGCTCTTTAGGGAAACAAAATCTATAACCACGACGACGTACAGTCTCGATAGTTGTAATTTGTAATGGTTTGTCCATTTTTTGTCTAATCTGATTAATAGCAACTTCGATTACATTTGGAGTAACAAGTTCTGGCTCTTCCCAGATAGCGTCAAGAAGTTGTTCTTTTGAAACAATCTGATCACGGTGACGTGCAAGGTGAGTAAGAACTTCAAAAGGTTTACCTTTAAGCTCTATCTCTTGCTCTTTGTAAGTGATTTTTTCTTCTTCAGGGTTGATTGTTAAGTCTTCTATTTCGATGATGTTAGATCCACCAAAACGAAGTTTAGCTTCAATACGAGCGATAAGAACATCAAAGTCAAAAGGTTTTCTGATATAGTCATCAGCACCAGCACGAAGTGCTTCGATTTCACTTTCATTGTCATCTCTTGCAGAGATTACAATTACTGAAGTCTTGGGTGTGTTTGACTTAATGTCACCAATGATATCTACTGAGTTACCATCTGGTAACATCCAGTCCATAAGAACTAAATCGTAGTTACGAATGTCAAGATAGTACTCGCCATCTTTAAGTGTCTCAACAACATCGCTTTGGTAACCAAACTCTTTGAGTCCCTCAGCAAGCATTTTGTTTAATGTAACTTCATCTTCAATAATAAGAATGCGCATTAATAATTTCCTGTATGTGAATATTTTGGCGAAATTATAGCGTAGTTTTAGGTTAACTTAAAGTTTTTTTCAATTTTCTTTAAAAAAAAATGAAGTTTGGATTAAGAATTGAAATCTTTAAAGAGGCTGACACTTACTTTACAGTCGGGGAGTATCGATGGTTTTGTGATTTTTAGTTCAAGAGTATTTATCTTGTTAAATTCTTTTTTTAGAAAATCCCGTAAATAAAGCAGGGCATCCTCAATAAGTAAAAACTTTTGAGTCTGCATACTGTTTTTTATAAGAGCACTTACATCGGCATAATTAATAAATTCATCTTGATAGTTGTAGTCTAGTGTAAGGTTTATGATTACATCTTGCTCTGCAGTACGTTCAAAGTCTAAAATCCCAATAATAGTCTGAAATTTTAAATCTTCAATTTGAACTTTCATTAAACGACGGCTTTTTCTTGACCACTAAAAAGACGGATAATATTTGGTATATGTTTATAGTAAAGGATAAATACTATAAAAACTACAGGTGCATGTGCCATATCAGGGTGAATAAAAAAGCTAGAGATTAAAAGAACTAAAACACCTGTAAGTGAAGAAACAGAAGATATCTTAATTGTTTTTGCTAAAACACCCCAAACTACTAAAGCGATAAGTGTCTCTTGTGGTAGCATAAACATCATCACACCCATACCCGTTGCTATTCCCTTGCCACCTTCAAGTCCTAAGTAAGGAGAGAAACAGTGACCAATGACTGCTAAAACACCAACTGCCCAAAGAGTAGACTCACTCATTCCCATAAAATAAGCTAGAGTTAAAACAACAACACCTTTGAGTGCATCAAGAGCCAGTGTCGCGATACCGAGTTTTTTTGCAAGACTAGGGTTTGTCTCTTTAACAACTCTCAGTACATTCGTCGCACCTATACTACCACTACCACTCGCTTTAATATTTACACCAGCAAACTGTTTTGCTAAAAGTAGACCAAAGGGAATACCACCCACTAAATAAGCAGCTATAAAAAACTGTACATTTGTATTAAATAAAAAATCCATCATTAACCTTAATTAAATTATATGATGACATTCTACACTTATAATATTAATACCTACCTAAATTATTTCGATATAATTACAGCAATTATAACTATTAGGAATTTTTTTGCAATTAAGTAATGAAGAATTAAAAATAAAAATAAATGAGTTAAAAGAGAAGCTAGATGTAACTGTTGTTGCGCACTTCTATCAACGTGATGAAGTTTTTGAGATGGCAGACATTACAGGTGATTCCCTTGAACTTGCAATGCGAACCAAAGCAGATAAAAGTAAGTTTGTACTCTTTTGTGGTGTTGGTTTTATGGGTCAAAGTGTAAAAGTACTAAGCCCTGAGAAACGTGTAGTTATGCCAAAAATTGCATGCTGTGCTATGGCTCGTATGATAGACTCCCTTTACTTTGATGATAGTGTGAAGTTTTTAAATAAGCATGGTATTAAAAATGAAGAGATTCTTCCAATCACTTACATCAATTCAAATGCAGATGTAAAAGCAAAAGTGGGTGAGATGGGTGGTATGGTTTGTACTAGTTCAAACGCGAAGGTTATCATAACAAAAGCCTTAGAAGAGGGCAAAAAAATCCTCTTTGTTCCTGACAGATGTTTAGGACAAAACATAGCAAACCAGATGGGTTTAAAGTCTATGATAATCGGGCAAGAGGGTGACCCAAAAGAGTGTGACATTTTATGTTACGATGGTTTTTGTTCTGTGCATCAACTCTTTACCGTCGATGACATCGCGTTTTATAGAAAAAAATTCCCTGGAATTTTGATAGCGACACACCCTGAGTGCGATCCTACTATTTGTGATGCAAGTGACTTTGTAGGTTCTACTTCTCAGCTTATAAAATACATAGCCGATTTACCAGTAGATCAAAAAGTAGCTGTTGGAACAGAGTTTAACCTAGTAAACCGCCTACGTCAAAAAAATACTTATGTGCTAAGCTCCACAAAACCAGAGTGTCCAACAATGAATGAAACAACTTTAGAAGATCTTTATGTGACACTCAAAGCTATTGAAGACGGTGAGCCAATAAATGAGATACATATAGAAGATAAAACACAAAAATGGGCAAAAATTGCCTTAGAGAGAATGTTGGCATTATGATAGAGCAGTTTGTTCGCGAAGCACTTGCTGAAGATGTTGGTCGTGGCGACTTGTATGCTTTAGTTGAGGATGCAGTGCCTGCAAGTGCAAAAATCATCGCTAAAAGTGATGGCATAGTCGCTGGTGTGAAGTACATCAATGTTCTAGCACGAATAGAAAAGTTTGAGATAACTTGGCTTAAAAATGATGGTGAAAGTTTTGTTAAGGGTGATGTAGTAGCGACTCTAAACGCGGACTCCCATACACTTCTAAGATGTGAGCGCACAGTTTTAGACATGCTACTCCATGCAAGTTCTATTGCAACTTTGACAAACAAGTATGTAAAACTTATAGAGCCTTATGGTGTAAAACTTTTAGATACTAGAAAAACACGACCTCTTTTAAGGATTTTTGAAAAGTATGCAACTCGTACGGGCGGTGCAGTAAACCACCGTATGGGTTTAGATGACTCTCTTATGATAAAAGACACACACTTAAAAACAATCAAAAATCTCAAAGACTACATTATAAATGCGAGAAAAAGCATCCCTTTTACAGCGAAAATAGAAGTAGAAGCTGAAAACTTTGAAATAGCTAGACGAGCATTTGAAGCAGAGTGCGACATTGTGATGTGTGATAACATGACTCCAGAACAAGTAGCAGAAATAGTTGTCTTTAGAGATAAAAATTTTCCTCATATACTCCTCGAAGCAAGTGGAAACATATCATTAAAAACTATAGAAATGTATGCTCAAACAGGTGTAAATGCAATCAGTTCAGGAAGTCTTATTCATCAAGCTAACTGGATTGATTTGTCTATGAAGATGGACTAAAGAGGGCTATATTTAGATGGCTGATGATGCAGAAAAGACAGAAGAACCCACCCCCAAGAAGATAGAGGATGCCCGAAAAGAGGGAAATGTCCCCAAGTCTCAAGATACTTCAGGGGTTATCACTCTTTTTGTGGCTATTTTAGCTGTTTTGATGCTTTTTCCATTCATAGCTGAGCATATGACAAACTTATTTAAGTACTATTTTTCACTTGTTGGTACTCCTCTTGATAAGCCTTTTATGATTGATATCGCGATTGTTACCTTTAAAGAGATACTTTTGATGGTATTACCGCTCGCAACAGCAGTCGCAATTGCTGGTGTTGTAGCGGCACTGGCTCAGTTTGGATTTTTATTTACAACGAAATCACTTGTTCCTGATTTTAAAAAGATAGATCCTATTAAAGGTACAAAAAATCTTTTTAGTATGAAAAAACTAATTGAAGGTGTGAAGATAACCTTCAAGGCACATACTACTTTAGGAATAGGATTTATATTTTTCTTCTTCTTTATTGAAGAGTTACCTACTGTTGCACTGTTTAACTTACATGATCAATTAGATTGGCTAAAAGATAAGATGATAATTATTGCATTTGTAATGCTGTTTGTCATATTTATTTTCGCACTTATTGATATCGTTATCGTTCGTAAACAGTATTTTGATGGGCTTAAAATGAGCAAGCAAGAGATAAAAGATGAGATGAAAAATATGGAGGGAGATCCTCTCATAAAGTCAAAGATAAAGCAAAAACAGATGGAAATATCACGTCAACGTATGATGGCTGAAGTGCCAAATGCGGATGTAGTTATCACAAACCCGACTCATTATGCAGTCGCTATAAAATACGATGAAGAAAAAACAAGAGCCCCTGTTGTTGTAGCAAAAGGTATGGACAATATGGCGCAGCAGATTAAAAAAATCGCTAGAGAAAATGATGTACATATCGTCCAAAATCCTCCTTTAGCACGTTCACTTTATGCTGAGGTTGAGATTGAAAAGCCTATTCCTGAAGCTCTTTTTGGTGCAGTCGCTGAAGTTCTTGCATATGTCTATAAAATGAATAAGAAATAGAACATATAACTTAGGCTATAATTCCCAAAAAAATAGGAACTGTTATTGAAGGGTGTATCATTATTTGCAAATGTCGGAATTGCAGAAACATATATTAAAAAACATAAGATTGATATTGTAGTTGCAAATGAGCTTTTAGATAATAGAGCACGGTTTCATCAAGAAATGCACTCAAAGTGTCAAATGATTCAAGGTGATATCACTAATGATGATGTTTTTAACGAAGTTTTAACTACTGCAAAAAAGAAGAAATGTGACTTTCTCATCGCTACACCACCATGTCAAGGAATGAGTCTTGCAGGTAAGATGCAAGAAAATGATCCTCGAAACTCTCTTATAAAATATGTGATAAAATTAGCAACTGAGTTACAGCCAACTAATATTCTTATAGAAAATGTACCAAAAGTTTTAAAAACATACCTTGTTCATAATGGCAATAAAATTAAGATAACGGATTATATAAAACAAGAATTAGAACCACTCGGTTACATAATAAACCCTGTTGTGGTTGATGCTTCAGACTATGGAACGCCTCAGAGCCGAAAACGTGCTATTTATCTAATATCTAAATTGTCCAAATGGGAACTCCCAACAAAACAAGATAAAATAACAGTGAGAGAGATGATAGAACATCTTCCAAGTTTAGAGAGTGGAGAGACATCATCAGTTGCATTTCATAAGGCTAAAGTACATAACGACAGACATATTTCTTTTTTAAAGCAAACGCCAACAGGAAAAACAGCTCTGCACAATCCTATTCATTATCCCAAAAAGCAAGATGGTACCAGGATTAAAGGCTATGACACTACATATAAACGTATAGAGTGGGATAAACCAGCACCAACGATAACTATGGCAAATGGTTCAGTATCAAGTCAAAATAATGTCCATCCAGGACGACTTAAAGATGATGGGACATACAGCGATGCTCGGGTTTTAACACTTAAAGAAATATTTATATTAACTGGACTACCTGATAGTTGGTCACCACCAGAGTGGGCAAGCGAGAACCTTATAAGACAAGTGATAGGAGAAGGAGTTCCCCCTAAGTTAATAGACCAACTTCTATCAACTATACCTAAATAAGATGGAAAATAAAAAGAATTTTTGGCAAGCTCCAGGAAATGGCAAAGGTTTTGACTCATTTTTAGGCGATAATTCAAAAATGAATAATAGAACTATTGGAATACTCTCATATATTAAAGAAAAATCAATTAGTGATGGTTATGTCTCAGAAGGTAAGTATAAAGAAGAGATTTTGCAGTACTTAGTAAATCATTTTAATGCAGATGAAAATGATAGCCTTAAAACACACTTCTACAAGCCTGCACTTTTCTATGGGTTTATTCATAGAAACAAAAACCATGATTTGTCATTGAGTATAGAAGGTAATCTATTTCTAAACTATTATAATCAAGAGAACTATACAGAGTGTCTTAAACTTGTTATTAACCAACTTGATAACACTACTTATCCAAACTCTGCGACAGAGAAAGTGCAAAATTTAAAGTTATTTCCATTTAGAATTTTATTTAAGTTACTATTGGAAAATAAAAGTATTTCTTCTAAGTTTATTAGCGAAAACTTAGTTCATATAACTGACTACCATGATGTTTTGGAGTATGAAAAAGATAAAAATATTCATGCAATAAAGAAATTTGAAACTGCCTCAACAAAATTTCAAAAATTTAATACTTGGGTTGTAAACTCTTTAGTAGATTTAAATATTTTAAAATTATGCGCTACTAAATTATCAATAAGCGATGAAATGCTTGAACATATGAAAGTTTTATATGCAAAGGCAAGTTTTAGTGATATGTTTTTTACTGCAACAATATGTGAAGTTAATAATAGTATTGCTGAAAAACGAGTAAAAAGAGATCAATCTTTGATTGTTGATGCAAAACAGAGGGACAAATTTCTCTGTTGTGTAGATCATGCACATAATACATTCATATCAAAAGGTGTTAATTATGTTGAAGGTCATCATGTAATACCAATGTTTCAACAGAAAAACTATAATTTTCCACTTGATGATGTAAACAATATAGTTTCATTGTGTCCAAATTGTCATAGAGAGATACATTCTGCAGATAATAAAATAGATATTTTAAATAAGCTGTATAAATTAAATATATAGTTTATGGAGAGTAATAGTATTGCTTTGAGTGAGTTGTATAAAATGTATCAATGTGAATGATATTAAGTAGTTTTGGGTAAAATTCTAAAACAATAAATAATTTTTAAAAAATATGGATATTAAGGAAATATAATGAGTGAACAAACAAAAATAATAGCGCAGATACAAGAGTTGGTAATACAAATCTTAAAAAATGGATCGGTGACTGAAGAAGAAGGGCTTGCCATTAACACTTTAGAAGATGAGCTTTTTGAACATAACTCTTTTAAACCGAGTGAACTTAAACAGGGTTCATTACAAGGCGAAGAGATAGCTACTCTTTTTTTTGATAGTAATATAGAAGAGGGTATAAATAAGTTAATAGAGTACTCTATAACACCTGAAGATTTTTTTGGATTTATTGAGTACCATTATGATGAAGAGCATCCTGATGAAGCAAAAATAGGAATGTTTACACAAGCTTTTATAGTAGATATTAATGAGAAATATAGAGTAAAAATAAGTTAAACAGTATATAATGAGTAAAAAAGAAATATGAAAATAGATATAGAAGAAATTAAAAATACGCAACATATTTTAATAGTTACAAGCAGTGCTTCATTTGCTAATGCAAGTGCACTGTACTCTTGTATACTTACTTTTCATAAAAAAGTTTCTTTACAAAATTTAGAACCTTTAAATAAAAAACTTTCTTTTTTACCATGGTATGATAAATGTCGTGAAAATCAACCATCAACCGCTCAATACATAATAGAGGTAGATACAGATACTTTAGAACTTTATAAGTTTTTTAAAGAAAATGGGATTAAAATAAACCAAAAAATGGCAACAGCCCTTTATGGAGGGCTTTTGAGTCGTTATGATAACTTTTTAAGTAGTGATTGTGATGGCACAATTTTTGCTCTTGTAAGTACATTACTAAAGCTCGGTGCTCAAAAAAAACTATGTCATGAATTTTTACTCTCTAGGGAGCCTTTGTCTTATATGCGTCTAAAAGAGAGACTTTTAAGAAGTCTTGTTCTCAAAGATGATGCAAAACATGCATATGTAAGTATATGTGATGATGATTTGAAAAGTTCAAATAGTGAACTGCCGGATGCATACACGATAATAAAAGAATTTTTAACGATAGTTCATGTAGAAAAAGTCACACTACTCAAAAGTGATGAAAACAATAAAACAATCAAGGAAATATAATTTTGAGAAAAAAAAACAACTCTTCAATCGGTACACTATTTATAATGACTTTAGTCATAGCGGGGGGACTATTTATATATTTTTCCTCAATGTTTGAGCGAAATGCTCCAGTAGTTACAATGCAAGAGAGCGGTTATTGGAACTTAAAAAAAGCATTGCATATAAAGATAGCAGATGAGAGTGGTGTAAAGTCATATAAAATAACTCTAAAAAGTGAAACACAAGAAAAAACACTACAATATGAGCAGTTGATAAATCCAGAACAACTTTTAAACCTTGAAGTAGAACCACCAAGAAGCACATTTGGCATGAAAGATAAAGAGATTCAAATTATAGTTCAAGCAAATGATGTTAGTAAGTGGAATTTTTTAAATGGAAACGCAGTAAAACAAGTATTTACATTTAAGATAGACAAAAAAAGACCACGTGTAAGTATAGTAAGT
>JALSMC010000167.1 GCA_026987995.1 Sulfurimonas sp.
ATCAAAGATTAAAAACATATATTTTAGCACAGCTAAAAAGTTCACTGACTTTGTAACCGAATTACTTCAAAATATTAATGAAACTGATAAAAATACCCTTTTGAAGTTATCCACTAGTTTGATTTAATATAGCAATAATAGTCGTTGATGATGGCTCAACTGACCAAACACAACAAATACAAACTGATTTTCCAAACATCCGTTATTTTTATCAAAAAAACAGAGGGGTTTCTTCTGCTCGTAACCTTGGTATACAACATGCGAAGAGTGAATGGATTGCTTTTTTAGACTCTGATGATGAGTGGTTACCTCAGAAAATAGAAAAACAGTCCATACTCCATCAAACAAAAGATAAAGTTTTGATGAGTTATACAGCAGAGACCTGGATACGAGATGGCAAAAATGTAACAATTCCTAAAAAATACAGAAAAATAGGAGAAGATGCATTTGTTGAGAATCTTTCTTACTGTAACATCGCCCCATCGTCTGTTATGATTTGTAAGGACTTACTACTAGAGATGGAGTGTTTTGATGAAAGTCTTGAAGTGTGTGAAGATTATGCTCTTTGGCTGAAAATCGCATCCACACATAAGATAGCTCTTCTTAATGAGAAACTTATCAACAAATATGCAGGACATGATGAACAGCTTGGATTTAGAAAAGATATGGATATAATAAGGTTGCAAATATTACAGCGATTAGCAAAAAAGATAAAAGATAAAAGTAAAACACTTTTGATAGAAAATGAAATAATTGCTAAAATTAAGGCGAAACATTAAGAAGGGGTCTCTTATCTTAAAACTTATACTACTATTTTTACTCACATATTCTCAACTTTTTGCATTAGTAGACTTAAACAATGCATCTTCAGATGAACTATTGTCTCTCAACGGCATAGGAAAAGCTAAGTCTCAAAAAATTATTGCATATAGAGAAGTAAACGGCTGTTTTGAAAATGTTGATGAACTTGCAAATATTGATGGCATAAGTAAGAAGATTATCGCTGCAAACAGAGCTACTCTTACTATTGGGAAGTGTAAAATAATAAATAGTGAAAATGCAAATAGTTCTTCATATGTAGATGTTTTGCTCGATCCTATTAATATTGTCTTTGTTGTTATCATCTTTATACTCGCTTTTCTTGACTTAAAAACAGGAAAAGATTTAAAAAGTCAGATAGTGAGTGTCGGAGTTTTGGGTACTTTTGTAGGTATATTTATAGGCTTACAGTCTTTTAACCCTGATGATATTATAAATAGTGTAAATGGGATTTTAGTAGGGCTTAAAACAGCATTTTTTACTTCCATCGTTGGTATGAGTGTTTCTACGATTCTCTCACTCATTGAGAAGTTTACAGGTGATGCAAAAGATGAATAATGAATGGATGAGTATCTCAGATATGATGTCTGGGTTGATGCTCATTTTTCTCTTCATTGCCATCGGTTTTATGATAGAAGTGGAGTCTGAAAAAGAGACTATGAAAGAGGTGGCTATCTCTTACCGAGATACCAAGGCAAATCTTAACGAATCCCTATACAGTGAGTTTGAAAATGATTTACAGGCTTGGGATGCAACTATCAATACAGATAACAGTATAGTTTTTTCTTCTCCTGAAGTTCTTTTTGAAGTGAGTAGTAGTGAGATAAAGAGTGAGTTTAAGATAATTTTAGAGCAGTTTTTTGCGAGATATATTAAAATACTTACCTCCGATACATACAAAGAAGAGATACAAGAACTCAGAGTTGAAGGACACACTTCAGATACTTGGAAGAACAGTAAGTCAAAAGAGGAAATATATCTAAAAAACATGCAACTCTCACAAGACAGAGCTTACAGTGTACTTTCATACTGTTATAGTTTAAAAGATGAAGGGGTTCTGAAAAATAGAGTATGGCTAGAGAAATATTTTAGAGCAAATGGCATGGCCTACTCACAACCAAGAGAAAAAGATAAAGCTAGACGGGTTGAGTTTAGGGTTGTACTCAAGAGTGAATCAAAGGTATATGAGATTTTAAAGTAAAAATTTATATTGCTTTAATTTTTTTATGCTAAAATTCTGCTCACATTCCGGATTAGCTCAGCGGTAGAGTAGGTGACTGTTAATCACTTGGTCGCTGGTTCGAATCCAGCATCCGGAGCCACATGTTATATAACCCCATAAACACTGATATTCCAACTGATTTATTTAGATACTGTGCCCATATTGTGCCCTAAAGTGTCCTACTAAATATCATTTAAAAAAGAAGCTCTTATAACATTCTCTCTCTTTCTATAT
>JALSMC010000168.1 GCA_026987995.1 Sulfurimonas sp.
AGAAAAGGTAGTAGATTCTAGGCTCAATGAGCTTACACCGGAGATGGTCAAACAAATCATACAAAACCTTATCAAAGAACATCTTGGCTGGCTAGTAGTCTGGGGTGGTGTATTTGGAGGACTTATTGGATTAGTCTCTTCTCTCTTACTTTAGCCCTTAGTATAGGGCTTTAAGTTTTCTTTTTTTAAAATTTTACTACATTTTTTTACTACAAATGGTATAGAAGTTGCATATTTTTGATTAAATCTGCAAAACTAATGTGTACACTTTTAGAGAGCAACAACTTAGGCACTCAAAATTCTCTTCACGGTATCCTGCATAGCACTCTTAAAAGCTTCATCTTGCGAAATCATTTTATAAAGCTCTAACTCACTTCGTCTTTGTTGGTTCATTACTTCATCAAATATTTTTACATAAGCTAAATCTCTAGTGTGTGTATCAGGATTATCTACATATTTACTTTGAAAATCTGGATGTTCCTTCATCTTTTGAGCCATGTTTATAAATCGTACTCTTTGCTCCTCTGGTGTTGCATCCCATCCTTGAAACCATCTTTCGTTAAAACTATTGATTATCATATCTAAAGGGGCTTCCTCTTCTTCTCCGCCATGAGCACCTCTAGGATTTGGATTTTGTGGGTCAAGTTGGGTTTCACTCTCATCTAGCCCAACACTCGCATTTAACTTCGCTCTCTCAAGACCATATGTAGATAAATCAACAGAGTTTAAAAGCTCATCTAACAAATCTTGATTTTTATCCTTTATAATCAGTTTTGGTATTAAAAACTTCAAGAACCAAAATAGCTTTTCCCAGTTCACTATCTCATAGGGCATAATGGAAGCCATCTGTCCATATATCTTTACAAACTGCTTCGCTTTTATTTTAAAGTCAGCTTTGGCTTCATCTTCGAGTTCCAGCTCATTATTAAACCGTTCAGCCGCTGTATCTATTATAGGACTTAATTCACTAGCCTCTACCCCATCAAAATATTTCTCTATGAAATCTTCGACTTCATCCCATTCATAAACACTTACATCATCCAAAGAATCCTTTAACTCATGCAGTACATTTACATCTGTAGCCCCACTCAAAGTAGTCGCCGTATAAAAAGGGTCAAATGAAGCCTTAATATCTTCTACCTTATTAAAAAAGTCTAGTACAAACAGATCTTCTGTTTTTTTACCAAGCTTATCTGCCGATCTATTAAGTCTTGATAATGCTTGAACAGCAAGGACACCTTGTAGTTTTTTATCTACATACATAGCGGTAAGTTTTGGTTGGTCAAACCCTGTTAAAAACTTATTGGCAACGACGAGTAATCTATACTCATCGCTGTCAAATTTCTCACTTATATCTTTACTAGCAAAGCCATTAAGCTCATCTTCTGTATATTCTACACCTTTAAGCTCTTTCTTCCCCGAAAATGCAATAATCGTTTTAAATGGATTCCCCATATCTTGCAGTTTTTTACTAATCGCAAAATGATACAAAATAGCAGATTGAATATCTTGTGTTACAATCATCCCTTTTGCTTTACCTTTGAGCTTTTTAGTATTTACTATTTTGTTTATAAAGTGTTCAAGAATAATATCTGATTTAGTAGCAATAGTTTGTTCATCTCTTTCTACGAAGGCTCGTAACTTCTTTTGTGCTTTTGCAGTGTCAAAAAGAGGGTTGTCTGCTATGGATTTTTGTATCTCATAATAACTTTTATAGGTAGTATAGTTAGACAAAACATCTAAAATAAAGCCTTCTTCTATGGCTTGTTTCATGCTGTAGAGGTGAAAAGGTTTAAAAGTACCATCTTCTTGTTTTACACCGAACTTTTCAAGAGTATTTGGTTTTGGAGTTGCTGTAAAAGCCAAGTAAGAAGCATTTCCTTTCATCTTTCTTGTTCTCATAATTTCCAATATGGCATCTTGAGCATCTAGTGTATCATCTACATCTTTGCCTACTGCACGGTTCATATTGTCATGTGCTGAACCACTTTGTGAACTGTGAGCTTCATCTATAATAATCGCAAACTTTTTATCACTCAAATCGGCTATACCATCTACTATAAAAGGAAACTTCTGAATTGTCGTGATAATAATCTTCTTCCCACTCTCTAGGCTTGTTTTGAGCTCTTGTGATGAGTATGCAGGAGCAACGATGTTTTTCACTTCACTAAACTCTTTAATGTTGTCTCTGAGCTGTTTATCAAGGAGTCTTCTGTCTGTTACAACAATCACAGAATCAAAAAGAGGATTTACTTCATCTTTATAGTAAGTC
>JALSMC010000169.1 GCA_026987995.1 Sulfurimonas sp.
TCTGTACGTATTTTTTGTGTGTGAATCGGACTTCCATATTTTGAAGCCATTGCGAAGTCTATTTTATTTATTGTCGGTTTTTCGTATGGTAATTTTTCCATCTTAGAGTTCCTTTTTTGAAAGTAATTTTATAAAATCGTTAAAGTCCGTTACAAGTTCCCCTGTATAACGGATATACATCTTGTTTTGTGGGTATGTGAGTTGTGGCTCTATCTTTTTACCTTCCATAATCTCTGCTACCATAAGAGGAAGATTTACCCCTATCTCTGTAGCGAAATAGACCCATGCTGGAAAACGCGGGTTAATTTCTATCATGTAAACCTGATTGAGGTTCGCCATCACTTCAAGCTCAAAAGGACCCTTCCATTTTGTAAGTTTTACAAACTCTTGAGCAATACTCATAAGTTTTTCATTTTGGATAGTAACACCCGTCCAAATTTTTCCTATTTCGGTTGTTGTCAGTTTTTTGATAGAGACTGCACCACAAAGTACACCCTCTCCATCGCCTACACCAACAAGGTTTATCTCATCGCCTGTTACTACCTCTTGGACTAAAACAGGAAAGCCCCATTCGTTAGAGATTTTGTAAAAATACTCTATGGCACTCTCGATGTTAAAAGCCTTATATGCCTTGTAGTAGTTTCCTTTTATCATCATAGGAAACTTACTGCCATCATCTACAATCTTTTGAAGGTCAGCGATAGAACTTACTTCATGTGTTTTAGGATATATAATCTCTAAATCTTTACAAAGTACATCAAGTCTATTCTTATTTCTCAGTTCAAAGTTCTCTGCTGATGGAAGACAGAGTTTAATGCCAAGTGCCTCTATCTCATCTTGGTACTTAATGTAGAGTGGGAGTTCTGCATCAAGGTTTGGGATGATGGCGTTTATGCCACTTTTTTCTTGTATCTCTACAAGTCTTGACTTGAGTGCCTCATAGCCTAAAGAAGGATAAGGCATAAGATAAGTCTTCTCAGTCATATTCATATAGTTTCCCGGTTCATTTGGGTCATATGAAAAACCGATAATTTCATGTTTGTGCGAGATACTTTTAATAACGGGAATTCCAGGAGCAGGATTATCGGTATTGTTTAATCCACTAACTGCTACTTTCACCCTAGAAGTCCATAAACTTTAAGTTTAGAAAACAGATCGCTCACATCTATAAAAAGTTCATTGTAGCTTACATCATAACGCTGTGATAGCAACTCTACAATTTCATGTTTTGATTTTGAATCACGTAAAAGTTGAATAATCTCTTTAGAGATACCGTTGAGTTGGTAACTATTTCCCATCATGGGGTGAAATGCGATATTATTTTCATCTAAAACGAGTTGAGTGATTGCTTGCATCTTAAAGTCCTTATTTTCTTTTGTTAAGGTAATTATATACTATAAGTGTTAGTGGAGTGTTAGTAGCATTATAATTTGTCCCCTTAATGTTCTACTAACACTATCGTTATATAATATTTCACAAAGGATATATTATGCAAGCAGATTGGCGACTCAAAGTAGAAAAAAAGTTTGAAGATTTTACATACTTAATTATACATCATAGGTTTATAGCCCTACTCCTAACCCTCGCACTTGTAATCGGTCTAGCTTCAAACCTCCCAAAAATCACTTTTGACACTTCTACAGAAGGTTTTCTCTACAAAGATGACTCTCAAATACTCATGTACAATGATTTTCGCAATCAGTTCGGACGCGATGAGAAGATTATTGTTGCTATTAAAACGCCAGATGTATTTGATAAAGAGTTTCTACAAAAGCTCTTTAGGCTGCATGAAGAGATAGAGGCAAGCGTTCCTCACATCAAAGAGGTTGACTCTCTTAAAAATGCAAGAAAAACAGTAGGAAATCATGCGGAGCTTATAGTTGAAGATCTCTTTTTAGATGGTATCCCAAGTAAGGCGAAAAAACTAGATGCCATCGCTACCTTTGCAAAGAGTAACAAGATCTATAAAGACCTCTACCTAAACACTGATGCTACTTTTACTACCATCATGATAACTACTAACACTTACACCTCCATAGGAGTCGATGACTTTGACCCTTTAGCTGATGGTTTTGATGAGGAGCAGAGTAGTCCTAAGGAGTTGGTGTTTATAACTGGTCCTGAGACAAATGAGCTCATCTATACACTTGAGGAAATTCTTGATAAATATAGAGCAGATGACTTTAAAATTTATGATGCCGGAAGTCCCATAGTTACAAAGAACTTACAAGAAACACTTATGGCTGATATGTCAAAGTTTATTTTGTATGTGATTTTAACTATAGCTATTTTACTATTTTTAACTTTTAGAAGAGTAAGTGGTATCTTTGTTCCTCTCATTGTTGTCATATTAACACTACTTGCTACCATAGGTACTATGGCACTTTTTAATTACCCTATAACATCTATGACACAGATACTCCCTTCGCTACTTCTTGCTGTTGGAATTGGAGATAGCATCCATATACTCTCTATTTTTTATCACAAATATGACGAAACGGGAGATAAAAACCACTCTATTGCCTATGCTATTGGACACTCAGGTTTGGCAGTAGTTATGACCTCTTTTACTACAGCGGCTTCGCTTCTCTCTTTTTCCATCTCTGATATTGCCCCTGTTGCTGCTCTTGGTATATTTTCTGCTGTTGGTGTAACACTTGCACTGATTTTGACTTTAGTTTTCATTCCTCTGCTTCTCTCATTTTTACCTATGAAACACAAGCCTCAAGATGAAGATAGTTTTTTAGACAAATTTACAATAAATATCGCTAATTTTTCCATAAACTACTACAAAAGTATCATCATCTCTACTCTAGTTGTTATAGTTGTTTCACTCATCCTAGCCTCTCAAATGCAGTTTTCACATAACCCTCTGCACTGGTTTAAAAAAGATAATGTAGTCAGAACAAACACAGAGACAATAGACAAAGAACTCAGAGGGTCTATCAGTATAGAAGTTGTTTTAGATACAAAAAAAGAGAACGGTGTCTATAATCCCGAGTTTCTAAATGCCATCGAGAGAGTTACAAAAGAGATATACACATATAAAGGTGAAAACTATTTCATAGGCAAAATAGTAAGCATAAATGATGTTCTCAAAGAGATACATATGGCTCTTAATGAAAATAGAACTGACTTTTATGTTATTCCTCAAAACAAAGACTTAATTGCACAAGAGTTTTTATTGTTTGAAAATAGCGGTAGTGATGACTTAGAGGAGATAGTTGATAGTCAGTTTTCTAAAACTCGTATCAGCATTAAAGCACCATGGGTTGATAGTGTCGAGTATGTAGCACTCATAGACCAGCTACAAACTCTCCTAGATTCAGAGTTTAAGACAATGGCTACTGTCAGTGTTACAGGTACA
Source organism: Sulfurimonas sp. (assembly GCA_026987995.1). Classification (GTDB taxonomy): domain Bacteria; phylum Campylobacterota; class Campylobacteria; order Campylobacterales; family Sulfurimonadaceae; genus Sulfurimonas. Next base: position 3,368 of record JALSMC010000169.1, read on the forward strand.
CTCCCTATACTCTCTACTACTATAACGAAATCAATTGAGAGTTCCATAGAGTCTTATATCATCGCATTTATCGTTATTGCTATTTTAATGGTTATGCTTATTGGGAACATAAAGCTTGGACTACTGAGTATGATACCTAACCTTACACCCATAATGTTTGGTATCGCGTTTATGGTGGTGTTTGACCTACCTCTTGATATGTTTACCATACTCATCGGTGCTATCGCCATAGGAATGGTAGTGGATGACACCATCCACTACATGCACAACTTCAAACGCTACTACATTTTGCACAATGATGTAGACGAGGCAATCAGGCTTACTCTACACTCTAGTGGTCGAGCGATTCTTATCACTTCTGTAGTACTTAGTTCTGGATTTTTGGTATTTATGTTTGCAAGTATGACAAATCTTTTTAACTTTGGACTCATTACAGGTATAACTGTATTAGTAGCGATGGTTACGAACCTTACACTAACAGGTGCTTTGATGAAACTGGTGATGAAAGAGGATGTGTCAAAAGAAGAAAGTATTTCAAGCTAATAAATTAGCTTGAAAATATACAAAGAGGAAAAAGTTCTAAAACTTATTTACCCTTACGAGAGTTACGCTTACGCTCAGCTTCTGTAAGGAATTTTTTACGAATACGAATAGACTTAGGAGTAATCTCAAGAATTTCATCATCTTCGATCCACTCTAAAGCACGCTCTAGTGACATGTCACGTGGTGGAATAAGCTTAATAGCTTCATCTGCACCTGATGAACGAACATTTGACTGTGCCTTACCTTTAATAGGGTTAACAACAAGGTCATTATCACGTGAGTGCTCACCAACAATCATACCTTCGTATACTTCAGTCTGAACACCAATGTAAAGAACACCACGGTTTTGGATAGAAAATAGTGAGAATGCTAAAGTTGAACCAGCAACCATAGAAACAAGAGCACCATAAGAACGAGACTCAACACCACCACTATAAGGACGGAACTCGATGAAAGAGTGATTCATAACACCTTCACCTTTTGTGTCTGTTAAGAACTGACCACGGAAACCGATAAGTGCACGAGCTGGAATTTCAAACTCGATTCTTTGGAAACCTTGACCCATTGGAAGCATTGACTTCATTTCTGCTTTTCTCTTACCAAGACGCTCGATAACACCACCTGAAAGGTCTTCAGGAACATCGATAACTAGGTGCTCAAATGGCTCACACTTAACACCTTCAATCTCTTTAACGATAACTTCTGGACGAGAGATAGAGAACTCAAAGTCTTCACGACGCATGTTCTCAGCAAGAACAGTAATTTGAAGCTCACCACGACCTGATACTTTAAATTTACCCTCACCAACAACTTCAAGCTTCATTGCAACGTTAGTATTCATCTCAAACTCTAAACGCTCACGAAGTTTGTTTGAAGTTACATGCTTACCTTCTTTACCAGCAAGAGGAGAATCATTTACAGCAAATACAACTGTAAGTGTAGGCTCTTCAACGTGCATAGGGTCAAGTGCTACAGGGTTAACAGGGTCAGCAACAGTATCACCAACATCAACAGTTTCCATTCCAGCAAAAGCAACAATGTCTCCAGCTTCAGCTTGATCAATTTCCATACGGTTTAGACCTAAGAAACCGATAAGCTTAGATATCTTACCTTTAACCATTTCACCATCAGCTTTTGCAAGCATAATGTTGTCACCTTTTTTAACTGTACCGTTAAAAATACGGCTAATACCGATTTTACCAACATAGTTATCATAGTCAAGTGTGAAAACTTGTGCTTGAAGTGGGTTAGCAGCATCACCTTGAGGCTCAGGAACATCGTTAAGAATTGCATCAAAAATACAAGTAAAATCTGCATCAGGCTCTGACATATCCATCTTAGCAATACCATCACGAGCAGCGGCATAGATAACAGGGAAATCTTGTTGCTCATCAGTAGCACCCATATCTGCAAATAGGTCAAACATCTCATCAACAACACGATCTGGCTCAGCAGAAGGTTTGTCAATTTTGTTAATTACAACAATTGGCTTAATACCAAGTGCAAGCATCTTTTTAACAACAAACTTAGTTTGAGGCATAACACCCTCATAAGCATCAACAAGAACTAAAACACCATCAACCATCTTAAGAACACGTTCAACTTCACCACCGAAGTCAGCGTGACCCGGAGTGTCAATAATGTTAATCTTATAACCATTGTAACGAATAGCAGTGTTTTTAGAAAGAATCGTGATTCCACGCTCTTTTTCGATGTCATTACTATCCATAGCTCTTTCATCGTGTTGTTCGTGATCACCAAATGTACCTGATTGTTCAAGTAAACCATCAACTAGTGTAGTTTTACCGTGGTCAACGTGAGCGATAACGGCAATGTTTCTTATTTTTTGCATAAGGGGTTCCTTTTTGGAATATTTTGCGAATTATACCCAAATAATTATAATATATGTGTAAAATAAGTGATATACTTATGTCAGAGAAGCTTTAATGTAGAAAATAGAATGGATTTATAAATCGTTTTATTTCATTTTTCAAAGATATTGGTAGAAATAATTATATTTTATTTAACTACTTATAAAAAATTAAAAAGAGTAATATGTTTGATTATCCAAATAAAATTGATATAATATTTGATAAACTGTCTAAATATAGTATAAAACCTATTATTGTTGGTGGTTATATTCGTGATAAAATTCTTCAAATTGACTCTAAAGATATAGATATCGAAGTTTATGGTCTTGATTCTTTGAGTACTCTTGAAGATATATTAAAAGAGTTTGGCGATACCAATATGGTAGGGAAAAGTTTTGGTGTATGTAAACTCTTTTTTAAAGGTTTAGATTTAGATTTTTCTCTTCCTAGGACCGACTCAAAGATTTCTTCTGGTCACAGAGGTTTTAAGGTAATAACAGATAAAAATTTAGACTTTACATCTGCTGCAGAGCGTCGTGACTTTAGAATTAATGCTATGGGTTATGATGTACTTAACAAAACATTCCTAGACCCGTACGATGGATTAAAGGACATTCAAAACAAGATTTTAAACGCAGTAAATATTGATAAATTTGCTGAAGACCCCTTAAGAGTACTAAGGGGTATACAGTTTAGTTCAAGGTTTCATTTTAGCCTAGATAGTGAATTGTTTGCTCTTTTTAAAACACTTGTTGCTAACAATATACTCCAAGAACTCCCAAGAGAAAGAATATACGAAGAACTCAAAAAAATGTTTTTAAAATCTTCTAACCCATCTATAGGTTTAAAACTATTAGAACAACTCAAGCTATTAGACTATTTTGGTTTTACCCAAAAGTATGAGTCAGTAGACTATTTTGCCTCCCGTAAAACAGCAGATGATAAAACTGATATGCTTATCTTCTTATCTCTGCTTTATACAAAAGAGAGTTATCACCTTCTTGATAAACTAACGAACAAACATACATTACTAAATGATTTATCTCTATTTTTAGAAGTTGGAGAAAATTTCAATATAGATGATGACTCTAACTATGCCCTTTACAGCTTAGCAAATAAGTTAAATATAAAGATATTTCTTTTGTATATGGATGCTTACTATGTAGGAGAAAAAAAAGAACAAATCATCAAACTAAGAGAAAAAGCTATAGCACTTAAGGTCTTAACTCAAAAACTTCCAGCCCTACTTCAAGGAAAAGAGCTTATTTCTTTTGGACTAACTCCATCTAAAAAGTTTAGTTTGATACTCCAAGAAGCATATGAAGCACAGATGGAAGGGGTGTTTAATACACTCGAAAGTGCTCTTAAGTGGCTAGAAACCTATCTTGATGGTTAAAATTTATTCTGAAAGTATATTAAGTTTATTCTCCATATGAGAGATTAGCTCTATCGTTGCAACTGCATTGACAATAGCATCTTTAAATCTTGATGTGTAGATATCTTTATGCTCAGTGTCATACTTATTTATAATCTCTTCGTAAGTAACTAAAAAACCTTGTACCAGCTCAACAGTCTGTATATTTACCTTTTTACTTGCCATTATTAGAAGCACTAGGTCAAATGCTTTTTTCTTTTTGGAGTCCATATCATCACTATTGATATAGCTTTTGTTACTAGTGCTATCAATTTTAGTAAGTTTTTGCAGTACAATGTTTAAACCATCATTAGAGACTTCAAGATCTTTTATTTTATTTTGTACAAAAGAACGCATCTCAGTTAGATTCATCTTATCTATTTTAAGTGTGAGTTCTTGAAGTGATGCATCTACTGCACTATCTTGAGATTTATTTCTCTTTAGTAAATTAGCAAACATTTTACCCCTTTTTTAGCTCTCGTAAACCGGCACCAAAGCACTTAAATACTTTCCTTGTAAATACTCTATATTAAGACTAGATGCTAGTTCTTTAGCCTCTTTAGTCTCTATATTTTTCATCCAACATTTTATGTTTTTATGTGAAGCCATAGTTTTAAAACCATCTATGATAGCACTATTATTCTTCATTTTATCATATGATGAGTACTGTGTGTCAAATCTAACAGCATCAATATCTAACTCTTTTAAGTATAAAAAGCTTGTATGGTACGAGCCTAGCTTATCTATAGCTATCATAACACCAACATCCTTAAGTGTTTTAATAATAGAGTTATATTTTTGAACATGACTATAGTACTCATGTTCAGATAGAATAAACATTATTTTTTGTTGTCTGTTTTGTAAAAGCTCTTTAGTCGTGGCTAAAAACTTTGCATTTCTCAATGATGTTGGTGAAATTCCTAATGTAAAAACACCCTCTTCATCTTTTGTTGCTTGGAGTGTTATCGCTTGAAGAACCATCAAGTCATACTCAATTACAAGCCCTAGCTTATTGATAACTTTTATATAGTTCTTTGGATAGAGAAGTTTTCCATCAGCACATTTAAGCTTAACAAAACACTCTTTTAAAGCCACTTTATCCTCATAAAAAACATCTTGACTCATAATACTCACAGAGTGTTTATTTATCGCCTCTATCACTAATGATTCTAACTCATTTGGATTCATTGTGTCTTCATATGTATCTTTTTTTAACTCTTTTCTCTGTTTTTGAAGCTCAAAAATATTTTCAACCATATAATCAAGTTCGTTAGAATGACTTGTATCACTTATGGCACCGATAATTTTGACTTCAATATCATCTACTTTAAACTCATTAGATTTTAAACACATCAGTTCTAAAATAGTAGTGTATTCATTTTTTAAGCCTTCAAGCCCAATGATAAAATCTCCCCCTTTAATATGCCCTAGTGGAAAGTTATCTATTTTCTGTGCTTTTAAGTAATCCCCTACCCAAATTGCTACTTCTTTTAAAACCTTATCACCATTTTTAATTCCATAGAGCGAGTTTATATCATTTAAGTTTTCTATACTAATGAGGATAAGTGTGTACTCTTTCTCTTTTTTGAGTTTTTCTTTAATGTATTTAAAAAGATATTCACGTGTAAATGTTTTGCTCACATCATCAGTGATCTTCACATCAAATCCATTGTAAATGAGATATAAAATAAAGTAAATACTAAAAACTAAAAGAAGGACTGCTTCGATATAAAAAGCACTATGTAGAGTCTCATAATTGTTGAGAAGTGTATGAAAAAGAAGAGCTATAATAAGACCAAAGATAGGTAACCCCATTCTAAGTGCTAACCTAAAACGGTACTCTCTCTCTTTAGTTTGTGGGAGTAACATGTAAAAACCTAAACGTCGAGGTGTTTTACATCTTTTGCATGTGTTTCGATGTAGTTACGACGTGGTTCTACTTCATCACCCATAAAGAGTGTAAAAGCATCACTTGCAACCTCTGCATCATCAATAGTTACTTGAAGAAGTATGCGATTTTCTGGTGTCATCGTTGTTTCCCAAAGTTGATCAGGGTTCATCTCACCAAGACCTTTGTAGCGTTGGATGTAAGAACCTTTTTTAGCATACTCTTTGATACTTTCTAAAACTTCTAATATATCAGTATCAAAACTAAGTTCCCACTCTTGAATCTTTTTGAAAACAAAATTAGCTTCAGTAAAGTGAGGGGCACTAAAGAGGTCATCGTTTATAAGTAACTCTTCCATTCCACCCTGTGTTTGCACAAAAAGGTGAATCTCATTTGTCTCTTCATTGATAGTTTTTGTAAGGATGTTGTTATCAATACTAGTTAAAAATGCTTCAACTTTACCATATAACTCTTTAGCACCTAGAGAAATCAAATCAGGATTTTCTATAAAGTGGCGAATAACATCAACAAGTGCATAACGACGCTCTAGTGCATTTAAACTACCTGCATAGTGATCAACCATCTTAAAGTAAGAAAGAAGGTCATTATGTCCTAAAGTTTGGTTCTCTAAAGACTCTATACCGTTGTCAATTAAAAAGTCATTCATCTCTCTGTCGTCTTTAAAGTAAATCTCTTTTTTACCTTTTTTATAACGGTAAAGAGGTGGCTGTGCAAGGTAAAGATAGCCATTTTCTACTATAGTTCTAAAATGTCTAAAGAAGAAAGTTAAAAGTAGCGTTTGAATGTGGCTACCATCAACATCCGCATCGGTCATGATGATAAGCTTGTGATAACGAAGTTTCTCTTCGTTAAACTCTTCACCGATTCCACAACCCATAGCAGTAATCATGTTTGTAATTTCATCTGACTTGAGGATTTTCTCTAAACGTGCTTTTTCAACATTTAAAATCTTACCTTTAAGTGGTAAAATCGCTTGGAAAACTCTATCGCGTCCCATCTTCGCTGAACCACCCGCAGAGTCCCCTTCCACTAGGTAAAGTTCACAGATACTTGCATCTTTAGACTGACAATCTGCTAGTTTACCTGGAAGTGTTCCCACAGACATACTATCTTTTCTACGAGTTAAATCTCTGGCTTTTTTAGCCGCTTCTCTACCACGTGCAGCTGCAAGTGCCTTAGAAACAATTGCTTTAGCTTGAATAGGATTCTCTTCAAAGTATTTGCTTAGTGCTTCACCTGTTGCTTTTTGAACAAGTGGACGAACATAAGTATTTCCAAGTTTTCCTTTTGTTTGACCCTCAAACTGAGGTTCAGGAACACGAGCAGAAACGATAGCTATAAGACCTTCTCTTACATCATCACCAGATATTTTTACATCTTTTTCTTTTGCTGCACCATTTTTAGAGTTATAGTTTGAGATAACACGAGTAAGTGCTGCACGAAAACCAGCTTCGTGAGTACCACCATTTGGAGTTCTAATGTTATTTACAAAAGAAGAGAGTTTTTCTTCATAAGACTCGTTATACATAAGTGCTACATCAAACTCTATATCTTCTACTTTCTGAGTAAAACTATAAACATCTGCTACTGTAGTTTTTTTGTTCATGTCAGTTACATACTGAGCGATACCACCCTCAAAGTGATAAACCTCTTTCGTTCCATCTCTCTCATCATTAAACTTGATAGTGATAAATGGATTTAGATAAGCAAGTTCTTTAAAACGTCTTGAGAGGTACTCATACTCAAATGTAATCGTATCAGTAAATATTGTAGGATCTGCTGCAAACTCAATAGTAGTACCAGTTTTACGAGTTGTCCCCGTAACTGCGAGCGCTTCTTGAGGTATACCCTCTTTAAAGTCCTGCTCAAAAATTTGACCTTCACGGTGAATAGTCATATGTAAGTCACATGAAAGTGCATTTACAACTGAAACACCAACCCCGTGAAGTCCACCAGATACTTTATAAGTATCTTTATCGAACTTACCACCAGCATGAAGAACCGTCAGAACAACAGTAGCCGCACTTATCCCCTCACCTGGGTGTATGTCAGTAGGAATACCACGACCATTATCAGAAACTTTACACGTTCCATTTTTTGTGAGTGTTACATTGATAGTATCACAGTGACCAGCCATTGCCTCATCAATAGAGTTATCAATAACTTCATAAACTAAATGGTGTAAACCACGGTGACCTGTATCACCGATGTACATACCAGGACGTTTTCTAACAGCTTCTAGTCCCTTGAGGACTTTAATATTACTAGCACCGTAATTTTCCATTAACATCTCCACTTTAGCCATTTTGGCATAATTAGAGTTATTTTACCTGATTTAATCTAAAAAGAATATTTATAGTGACTAAATCAGACTATCTCTTGTGGTTCTTGTAGATAATAACCTTGTGCAAAATCAATTCCTAACTCTTTTACCTTATTATATACATCTTCATCACATACAAATTCTGCAACCAGTTTTAAACCTTTTTCTTTGGCATATGTTTGAATTGTTTTTACTATGATTTGACTATCTGTTGATTCGTGGATATTTTTTATAAAAGAACCATCGATTTTAAGTGTAGTTATCGGTAAAAATTGTGCTTGGGCAAAGTTTGAACACTGCACTCCAAAATCATCAACAATAAACTCAATCCCTATCTCGTGAATTTTCATAATGACATCTTTAATACTTTCTGAATGAGTGATTGCATTGTATTCTAGGATTTCTAAAGATAAAAGAGAAGGATCAACACTATATTTATCAACGGTTTCTTGTATAAACTCTACTAGACCTGTCTGATGAAACTCACAATCACTTATATTGATACTGTATCTATTTCCTAGTTTTGAAGCATAGCGACACCCCTCTTCAAACATAAATTTAAATATTTTATAGAGATAACCGCTGTCACTTGCAGCTTCAAGAAAGTAATATGGAGTGTAAACTGTTTCTTCATGTTTTAAACGCACTAGCAACTCGTATTTTTCTATAGTGTTATCTTTCATGCTATATATCGGCTGGGCATAAGCTAACATTCCATTACTATCAAGTGCCTTTTTAATAATTGGTGTCCAGTGGTTCGCATTACTGATTTTTTTGATTATTTTAAGATCACTTGAATAATACTTAATCTGATTTTTTCCAGTATTTCTCGCCTCTTTTAATGCAAGTTCTGCTTTTCTAAAAATATCTTCTTCTGTTTGATAGGCAACACCGATAGTTGTTTCAATAGTATTGTTAAAGTTATTTGTAACAATATTGAGTTTAGAAATATCCTCTTTAATTGCCTCCACTGTTGATACAAGATTTTCTAAATGATCTTTATCTGTTACCAAGCCAAAAAGATCATGACTGATGTGATAAACTTTAAATGTACTAGAGTACATCGAACTTAAAAACCCACCTAGTTCTTTTAAGACAACATCTCCAACGCCATAACCGTGTCTATCGTTTATGATACTAAAGCCAACAATATCTATTAGGATTAGAGTTTGGTTAGATTGATGGGAAAAATCTTCTGTCAATTTTATGCGGTTTGGTAATTTTGTAAGAGGATTTGTAACGAGTTGTTCATATGTTTCTTCATATTTATTTTGTAAACTTAGTAACTGTTCGTACTGTTTTATTGAAGACCGTAGAGTGGTGTAGAGACGCTCAATGGTTAGTTCTGTTTTTTCTTTAAAATCGTTTATATCATACTTCTGTATAACTTCCATCTGTGGGAAATCATTTGCTTGCCCTGTTCGGATTATAAGTCGCATGAGCTTGTTGTTGAGTTCATTACGTATATGTTCTACTAATTCTAGTCCTGCTTCAGGTGTCTCCATAACCACATCTATAAGTGCAAGTGCTATGTCTGTTTCATCTTGTAAAATTATTTTTGCTTCTTTTGCACTATATGCTGGCAGTATTTCAACTTTAAAATCTGAAAACTCCATTGCATTAATCGCCATATTTGTAACTTCATGAATCGATTTATCATCATCTACAATTAGAACTTTATATGTTTTAATATCTATGTCTAACTCTTTTGTTTTATTTGTTGCGAAACTAATATTTGCCATTTTTATGCCTTTATATGCGAAATGTCTAAAATAATATCAAAACCAAGACCATGTGGCTCTACTCTAACAATATTTATGCTGCCACCTAGTTTTTGAGTAACTAGGTTATAGACTATGTTCATTCCAAGTCCACTACCACCCTGCCCGCGTTTTGTAGTAAAAAATGGATCGTATATCTTCTTTTGTACTTCATCAGTAATACCACTTCCATTGTCTCTATAAGAGATAGTAAGTTTATCATCTACTTTCGTATAAATCTCGATTTTATTTTCTGACTCTTCTGTAAAACCATGAAGTACAGAATTTAAAATAAAATTTGAAAATATCTGTGAAAATATTCCTGAGTAGCTATTCATAAGTATATTACTATCAATTGTATTATTAACAATAATATTTTTACTTTTAATTGGGTTTTGTAAACTAAGTATCAAGTCATCAATATACTCTTGAAGAAGAAACTCACGCCTATCTTCTAAATGCTGATCAATAGAGATATTTTTAAATGACTTAACAAGGTCAACTGCATTGTTTAAACGCTCCATAATGGTCTTTGTTAAGTCCTTTATCGTCTTTACAGAACCCAGCAGTGCCTCTTCTGTGAGTGTATCAGAAACATAGTTTTTTTCAATGCTTTTTATCTCGTGACTTATTTGTGAAACTCCTGTTAATCCTACCCCAAGAGGTGTATTTATCTCATGAGCCACACCTGACACTAAGGAACCAAGTGAAGCCATTTTCTCAGATGCTATGAGTCTTTCTTGTGTTTTTCTGAGTTCTTCAAGACTGGCTTGGAGTGATTTTCTAGCTTTTTCTTCACTACTTACAAAATAATAATATAAAGAGAAAATAATCGAGATTGTCATTATAAAGTTAATCACAAAAAAGAAAATAATAAACGACTCACTCAAACCGACATCAAATCTTTTAGCCTCAGAGTCTACTAAACCACTAAATATCATAAGCAGTATAAATAACATAAGCCATGTCACACTATCTTTTTTATTTCGCAGTGTAAAACTACCAAAAACAGCTATCACAGACCATAGTACATTACCACCACTTGCTACAAAACCACCTAGTAAGAACTGAAATAGAAATGGTAAAAGTAGTGATAAGAATATCTGTATTTTTTGTGAAACTAAAAAGTTTTTGGTTTTGCTCAGATAAAAAAAGTTTAAACTTGTAATAAATATATATGAAAAAGGAACTATCGCTGGAAGATACAAATCATTTACAAGACATATTGTTCCCCAAAGAGCTCCTCCAGAGCTCATTAGTAAGCCCATGTAGATTAAAAATCCATGTTGTAGTTTTATATCCTCAGTATCTGAGTCTTTATCTGCAATTGTGAGTAATGGCTTAAAGTAGTTTAAAAATTTCTCCATATTTTCTCCATCTATTATAAATAAAAATTATGTATGATTATTATATATAAACTTTCTTTGAAATTAATTAGACTTCTTGCATAACCTAAGTATACTTCAGCAATTTAGAGAGAGTTTTAATCAAGGCAGATGTTCTCCATCATAGCCATAGCTACGATGAAGGTTATCAAACGAAGAGTAAAGCTCTCTCTAAATTGCCCAAAGGGAGGGATAAAAAAAGCGAACTTGCATAAAACTTTTAGTCACCGTAGCTATGGCTACACTGAAAAAAAGCTTTTACACAATTTCATCTTTTTTTCTTCCCTCTGAAGTATACTTAGGTTATGCAAGAAGTCTATTATAAAAAATGCTAAATAAGCCATCTTTAACACTTCTGTCGTTACACTGCTTTATGATGAAAAGCATTTTACTAAGTACACTCCTTACAATTTTTATATTTACTGGCTGTGCACCAAAACAGGCAATGATAAAAGCAGATATGCTTGTGGCCCAAGGTTCTTACAAAGATGCAGCTGCATTTACTAGCCAAAATATTAATAAACGCGACATATATGACAAAAACAATCTTCTATGGCAACTACAAAGTGGCTCTGCTTATCTTTTTGCAAATGACACTAACAAAAGTATCAGCCATTTTGACTCTAGCGAAGAGTTGATGAAGTACTACAGAGAACAGATACTCGCACAAGATATAACTCAAACAATAAAATCAACACTTTTAAATGATACTACAAGACCTTACATAGGAAGTGAGTATGATGGCATAATGACGAACACCTATAAAGCTCTTGCATATATGAAAAAAGATGATATGTCTGGAGCTCGTGTTGAGTTTAACCGAGCAATGGATAGACAACGTCGTGCTAAAATATTTTTTAGTGAGATGATTCAAAAAGAGCAAGAGGCTATAAGAGA
>JALSMC010000170.1 GCA_026987995.1 Sulfurimonas sp.
TTTTTTCGCCCCTTGTATAAAATGGCTAATATCTCCATAGCGTTTAGAAGAGATATCAATTCGCAACCAACCTTGTATCTCTTGTGTTACACTAAATGTCACTTCATACATTTGTGCAATAGGTAAGAGTATACTTATAAGAGTAGCTTTTTCTTCTTCGAATACATGTATAGTTGCTTGTGTTTCATTTGATGGCATTAAAATTTGAGGCATTAGTTGTCCCTCATCTATCTGCATCACATTCACAATAGTATCTTTATAGTCTAAAAGATATGAGCGTTCTTCATAGAGAGAAGCTTTCTGAGGAATAAGCATATTTCCTTGTAAAACTTGGTTATCACTTGTAGCCGTACAGATAAGTTTACCAACAGTTGGAAAATTCTTTTTACTAGTTACAATGATGATTTTATCACTACTAGCTAGTCTCTCTTGGAGGTAAAGAAAAAGAGAGTTGTCTCTACTCTTAAAGTGTGTTATAGAGCTTATAAACTCACCCTCATTTTCTACTCTTCTAAGTACATACTCTTTTAAAGATTTGTTATAAACGAACTTGTTTCCGATAAATATTAAATGTAATTTCATAAACCTATTATAGCACTTTTATCAGTTTTTCAATATATAGTGGATATAATCCAAAAAAATTACACCCTTAGGAACTATAACTAATGGATTACAAAGACACACTACTTTTACCAACTACAACTTTCGCAATGCGCGGAAACTTAATAAACAACGAACCTAAACGCTATGCTCAGTGGGATGCTGATAAAGTATACGAAAAGATGAAAGCAAACCGTAAGGATGCTCCTAAGTTTACTCTTCATGATGGTCCTCCTTATGCAAATGGTCATATCCATATAGGTCATGCACTAAACAAAGTACTCAAAGACATCATCATCAAACACAACTACTTCAACGGTAAGTCTGTGCGTTTTACTCCGGGTTGGGATTGTCATGGTCTACCGATAGAGCAACAAGTTGAGAAAAAGCTTGGTGGAAAAAAGAAAAAAGAACTGCTTGAAACAGCAGAGATAAGAAAACTTTGTCGTGCTCATGCAGCGAAGTTTGTAGATATCCAAAAAGAAGAGTTTAAGACTCTTGGTATTCTTGCTGACTGGAACAAACCTTATGTGACTATGGACTATAAATTTGAAGCAAATATCTACCGTACACTTGCGAACGTTGCTAAAAAAGGTCTTCTCATCGAGCGTTCAAAACCTGTTTTTTGGTCTTGGGCTGAGAGAACTGCACTCGCTGAAGCGGAAGTTGAGTACGAGGACAAAGAGTCTCACTCTATCTTCATCGCGTTTGAGTTAGATGATGCAGCTAAAGAAAAGTTAAACATCACAGGAAAAGCAGCTCCAGTTATCTGGACTACAACTCCTTGGACTATTCCTGCGAATACAGGTATATCTATGAACCCTAATGAAGAGTATGTTCTTACTGACACAGGCTATATAGTAGCTAAAGATTTACTAGCATCTCTTATAGAAGATGAAGTTATAAGCGGTAAAGCTGTTCAAACATTTAAAGCAACTGAGTTTGAAAACCTAAAAGCTATAAACCCGCTAAACTCTCGTGAGTCCCGTATCATTTTAGGTGAGCATGTTCTTATGGATAGTGGTACAGGTTGTGTTCATACAGCTCCAGGACATGGTGAAGATGACTACCGTGTTGGTCTTTTGTATGATCTTGATGTTGTTATGCCTGTCGATGAGACTGGTTGTTTTGATGATACTATCGTTAAAGACAAACTTATTCCAAACGCCGAAGACTTTTTAGGTCGTCATATATTTAAATCAAATGAAGACCTCATAGAACTTATGGGAGACGCTGTAGTAAAAGTTAGTAAATTTACTCACTCATACCCTCACTGCTGGCGTTCACATACTCCACTTATCTTTAGAGCTACAAGACAGTGGTTTATAAGTGTTGATGAAAAACCAGAAGGTCAGGACTCTACACTTAGAGATATCGCGTTAAATGAGATAGAGAAGACTCTTTTTGTACCTGAGACTGGTCGTAACCGTTTAACTTCTATGGTTGCTAACCGCCCTGACTGGTGTATAAGCCGTCAACGTGACTGGGGTGTTCCTATCGCGTTTTTCAGAGTAAAAGCTACGGGTGAAGTAATATTTGATGAGAAAGTTCTCAACTATGTTGCTATGATTTTTGAGATGCAAGGAAGTGATGCTTGGTATTCTATGCCAACAGAGTCACTTCTCTACCCTGGAGCTGGATATAAAGCGGA
>JALSMC010000171.1 GCA_026987995.1 Sulfurimonas sp.
GTCTTATCGTTCAAGTGCAAGACTTAAAAATGTAGGCTGGAGAATAGACTACTTCTTCATCAGCGAAGACCTCTGTGAGTCTTTAGAAGATGCTTTTATACTAGACTACATAACAGGAAGTGATCACTGCCCTGTTGGGATAAGACTCGCTATATAAGAAGTCCTACTGACCATAGACAACGATATATGTAGCTGCTGCTATAAAACATATAATGAAAGTAGCTGCGATAATTTTTCCACTACTTTGGTTCTCTTTTTCTCTTTTTGCTTTCTCTTCTAGATATTCTTTACTTGGCATATGTTTTCCTTTTTTTAGTCTGAGAAATATACCATCTTCACACTAAATTCTTAATTAATAGCAAATTAAATACTTGGATTTGCTACAATACAAAATATTTAAGACAGAAGGATTATTATGGATATGAGTATGCATATGGAAGCTATAAACTTAGTAAAGTCATTAAGTGGGACATATAAACAAGCGGATAAAGAGATGGTTGTTCAAGTGTTAGAAGAGTACAAACAAAAGAACAACTGTAGTTATAAATATGCTTATGAAAAACTGGTTGAAGAGAATCCTTCATACTCTACATATACAAGATGGAGACACAAACTAAAACCTTAGAAGTCTTACTTTGCCTTTGGTCTAAACGCCTTTATAACTTCTTCGTTAGTTTCCAAGAATGGACCTTCTAGTAGGTCTATACAGTAAGGAACAGCTGGAAAAACTGCATCTAAACACTCTCTTATAGACTTTGGTTTTCCAGGAAGGTTAATGATGAGACTTTTTCCTCGTATACCTGCAGTTTGACGTGAGAGTATCGCTGTTGGAACATACTGCAAGCTTACCTGACGCATAAGTTCACCAAAGCCTGGCATCATCTTCTCACATACATTCTCAGTAGCCTCTGGTGTCACATCGCGAAGTGCTGGACCTGTTCCACCTGTTGTAACAACTAAACAGCACGCTGCTTCGTCACACAACTCTTTCATAGTCGCTTCTAAAATATCTTGCTCATCTGGTATACATCTATACACTATCTCAAATTCACTTTTGAGGTAATCTTTCATAGTGTCTTGAATTGCTACACCAGATATATCTTCGTATATACCTTTACTCGCTCTATCGCTTGCTGTTATTACACCTATTTTTATTTGACTCATTTTTATTCTTCCTTGTACTTATTAGTTTATTATGACAACTGTAAAAAGTGGTTTGCTTCTTTTATGTATGTAACTGTTGCTACTTTTAAAAAGAACTCTCTAGCACTCTGCAAATCAATTATTGCATCTTTTGAACCTAGATAGACTTCTATTTTCACACCTGCGTTTACTATTTTTTCTAAGATTTCGATATCCCATTCATAGTACAATAACTCTTCAAGCTCAGATATATCTGTTTGTATATTTTCTACAATTTTAAACTCATAAGGTGCAAAACATCCCTTTAAAAACTGTTCTAAATATACAGCTGTGTTTTTTTTATAACTCATAAGCTGTAATCGTTTAAATTTTTCAGGTTTACTCTGAAAAAATGCAGGTGAAATAAGTTGTAAAGTATCTACTCTTTTTTTATCTTCAAGTGCTTGAACAACTATGTTTAAAGCCTTAATCGCTCCATAACTAAAACCACTAACAGTGTACTCCCCTTCTTTTAAAAAAGGTTCAAATAGATACTCTTCATTTTGTAGTGAGAATCCGCTATAAAAGTTCATTGAGTAACTTTTTTACATCTGACTTAGAGATACTTTCTCTCTCTAATAAAATACCTTCAATATGCTCTAAAGTAGGACTCAAAGACAATAGTAAAGTTTCGCATTTTTTGTAAAGACTCTCTAACATTATCTTTGCTTCATCTTTCTCTGGTAGTAGTGATGTTCCCATCCCATACTTTTGACACATCATTTCAACTATCTCTTTGGCTTCACTCAAGTCATCTGCTACACTACTAGAGTGTTCTTTATACTTGATGTCACAGCCAACAGTTCCAGCTAAAAGCATCTCAACTCGTCCCTCTAGTTCTTGTTTTATAAAAGGTTCATCACTAGCAGGGGTTAGCTTTTCATTTGAGAGCATCAACTTCTCAAACTGTATATCAAAGTGTGTTGCAACAGCAACTTTAGCTGCTTGATATGTGATACGAAATGCTTTTTGTTTGTCGTTTAACATCTGAAGTTTTTTCTTTCCAAACATTACCTTATCTTTGACATCATCAAAGTGTTCTATCGTTACATGAAAGGCATT
>JALSMC010000172.1 GCA_026987995.1 Sulfurimonas sp.
TCATGTTGATGTAAAAGAGAATAAAATCAAGAAAATATTTGCTCATCCTGATGGTGCTACATCTGAGGGTAACCTTTGTGTAAAAGGAAAATATGGCTTTGATTTTGTTGATTCAAAAGCACGTATTCTAAAACCCCGTATTCGTAAAACTTTTTTAGAAAAAAATCCAGAGATAAAAGCAGCAATCGCTGACTCACTTACAGAACTAGATGATACATGGTACGAGTCTGATGTAGAAAATGCTACAACAGCAGGTGCGATGAAACTCAAAGACATCCAAGCAAAATATGGTAGAAAATCTGTATGTTCACTCGGTGGTGCTAGAAGTTCTTGTGAGTCTGCATACTACTTCCAAAAGTTCACACGTTATACACTTAACTCACCTCATGTAGATAACTGTGCTCGCGTTTGTCACTCTCCATCGTTAAAGGGAATGCGTTTGACTATTGGCGAGGGTGCTGCATCAAATCCATTTGACGACATCTATAAAACTGAGTTTATGATAGTTATGGGCTCAAACACAACTGAAGCACACCCAATCGTAGCAAACCGTATGATAAAAGCGGCACAAGATGGTACAGGTATCGCTTGTTTTGATGTTCGTGAGATTAAACTGCATAAATTTTCAAAGTATAAGGTAGTTGCTCCTCATGAGTCTAACCTGCTTGTACTCAACATGATAGCTTATACTATCATCACAGAAGAGTTATATGCTCCTGACTTTATTGAGAAAAGAACAAAAAACTGGGAACATTTCAAAGAAAATATTTTAGCTGACCCTTATGCTAATCCTGAGTTTTTTAGAGAGGTAGAAGGTTTTGAGTATCTTGCAGATATGATTCCTAAAATCGCTAGAGAGTATGCAAGTAAAAAGTCTCTCATTCTTTGGGGACTAGGTATCACAGAGCATGTAGATGGTTCTTATGCTGTAATGGCCATCGTTCACTTAGCTCTTATGACAGGTAACATTGGATTAGATGGAGCTGGTGTTATGCCTCTTCGTGGACAGACAAATGTTCAGGGTGTATGTGACATGGGTATGCTTCCTTACTATGCACCGGACTATCAAGCTCCAAGAGAAGTAGGTCTTATGACACCACAGCTTGTTGATGGAATGATTGATGGGACTATAAAAGGTGTACTTAACATCGGTGAAGATTTGACTCACATTCACCCAAATCTTAACAAAATTAAAAAAGCATTTGAAAATGTCGAGCTTATTTTTGTTCAAGAGCTTTTCATGACAGATATCGCAAGACGTGCGGATATTGTTGTAGGTGTGAAGTCTATCTATGAGAAAACGGGTGTTTACATAAACGCGATGCGTAAAGTGCACCTCTCAACACCACTAGTGAAGTCTGACCTACCAGATGACTGGGAAATCATCAAACTTCTTGATGAAAAAATGGGTGGAGGGTATGACTTTAACACTTCTGAAGATATATGGAATGATGTTTGTAAAACTGCGACAAATAGATTTAAAGGTGCTTCATATAAAGTACTTCGTGACAATGAAAAAGCAGGAATCTCATGGCCTATAAAAGAAGACGGAACAGGTACTCCAGTACTTCACCGTGAAGATTTCAGAACACAAGATGGAATCGGTGCGTTTAGATACCACGGATATGAGCTCTCAGGCATGGTAGAAGAGATACTAAACAAGAAACTCAAAGGCTACCATCTAACAACGGGCCGGGCTATGGCTCACTATAACAACTCAGCACAGACAAAGTACACAGAAAAACTTGCTAAACGCTACACTGAAGACTTACTGCTTGTGCATAATGATGATGCTGCGGACTTTACAACTGAAAAAGTGATACTAAAAACAGAGTTTGGTCAAACAAACCCTTTACGAGTAAAGTTTACAGACAAGGTTCGTCCAAAGACTCTCTACACAACTTTCCACCACGAAGACTCAAAACTCAACAATGTTTTTGGTGACAAGAGCGATGTCCTCATCATGACGGCCGCGTTTAAGTCTATTCAAGTTGAAATCATTAATGTCGCATAAATAAGGAATTTATATGGAACTAACAGAAGAAGCAAAACAAGATATGAAAAACGCACTTAACGGAAAGCTGAGTGATAATTATGATGACTTGAAAATAGTCCTAGAAAATCTTACTGCAAAAAAAGCAGTAACGACAGACCATGGTAGTTTTAAACAGATAGATAAGGCTATTGATAAAGTACAGCTTAAGATGAATAGACTGCAACCGTAATTTTTATTCCTA
>JALSMC010000173.1 GCA_026987995.1 Sulfurimonas sp.
GGGACCTTTTTGTTTTTTAGGAGCTTCACCTAAAAGCTCAAAACCTTTGACTTGCTCATACTTTAAGCTTATCTCACTGCGTTTTTCTATGAGTTTAAAATGCTCTTGTGATTCATAGTCCATAAAACTTATAGCAGTTCCAGACTTTCCTGCTCTTGCTGTTCGCCCTATTCTATGGATATAGTCAGCAGGAGAACGCGGTAAGTCGAAGTTTACAACACAGTCAATATCATCTATATCAAGCCCACGTGCTGCTATATCTGTGGCAAAAAGAACATTCACCTTCCCCTCTTTAAACGCAGTAAGAGTCTCATTTCTTACATCTTGTTCAAGGTCTGCATTAAATGAAGCGGCTTTGATATCGTGTTTTCTAAACTTCTCCGCGATATTATCAGTTGCACGTTTATTTGCCATAAAAACAAGGACTAATTTCCACTCGTTTTCTTTTAAAAGCTGACGTAGTAATGGTCCACGGTTTTCACGATTTACTTGTATAACTCTTTGATGTATAGTCTCTACTGTTTGTGTCTCTTGTATTTTTACTTCCACAGGATTAGTTACTATTTTAGAGATGATATTTAACATTTTTTGTGGGTAAGTTGCAGAAAAAAGTAAGTTTTGTCTCTTACTTGGAATAGACTCTAAGACAAGGTCTAACTCCTCGCTAAAGTCGAGGTTTAGCATCTTATCTGCTTCATCTAATATTAAATAATTTAAATGCTCTAAGTTCATCTGTTTTTTTCTCAGTACATCTAAAAAACGCCCACTTGTTGCAACTAATACATCACAACCTTTTTGCACTTCAAAAAGTTGTTCTCCTATCTTTTCTCCACCGATAAGGCTCACAACTTGTGGCTTTTTTCTAAGATACTTTGAGAGCTCATTAAACGCAGATGCTATTTGAAGGGTAAGTTCACGAGTGGGTGTTAAAACAAGAACTTTTATCTTCCCTTTTTTAGCATTATCACGAGTTTGACTCCATAATTGTAAAATGGGTAAAACAAAACTGGCACTCTTACCACTTCCAGTTTGCGCTTGGGCTATAACATCCTTACCTTGTAAAACTAAAGGGATTACATTTTCTTGTACTGGTGTTGGCTTTTTAAAGTTTTTTTCTTCTAATATTTGAAGAATTTCTTTTGAGAGTTCTAGTTTATCAAATGTCATCTATTTTCCTGCATTTATATTGAATCAATTTTACACTATTTTCACTTCAAAAGAGGTTCATCATTAAAATAAAAGATTAAAAATGGTATCCTTACAATACTATTACTAAAGGATACAAATGATTAAGTCACTCAGAGGAATGAACGATATTTTAAGTGAGGATTATGAACGTTTTACTTACTTCATAAACTTAGCAACTAAGGTTGCACAAAATTATGGTTTTCATTTTATTGAGACACCTCTTTTAGAAGAGACAGCACTATTTAAACGCAGTGTTGGTGAGAGTAGTGACATCGTTGGTAAAGAGATGTATCAGTTCATAGACAAGGGTGAAAATGATGTTTGTCTTCGTCCTGAGGGAACGGCTGGTGTTGTTCGTGCGTTTGTACAAAAGAAACTAGATAAAGCCGGTGGCACACATAGGTTTTTCTACCACGGTTCTATGTTTCGCTATGAGCGACCGCAAAAAGGTCGTTTAAGACAGTTTCATCAGTTTGGGGTGGAAAGTTTTGGAGTAGATAGCGTTTATGAAGATGCTACTATGATTATGATGGTTGCTGACATTCTTAAGCAGTGTGGCATTGGGTATAGACTACAGTTAAACTCGCTTGGTGATCAAAACTGTATGCCTCAGTATCGTGATTCTTTAGTTTCATTTATAGAGTCTGTTGAAGATGAGATATGTGAAGACTGTAAACGCAGAAAAACTACGAATCCTATTCGCGTACTTGATTGTAAGAACACACATTGTCAAACTCTGTATGAAAAAGCTCCAAAACTCATCAACTCACTTTGTAATGCTTGCGCGGATGACTTTACTAAACTAAAGCAAATTTTAGATGATAACGATGTAGCTTATGAAATAGATACAAACTTAGTGCGTGGACTTGACTACTACTCAAAGACTGCATTTGAGTTTGTAAGTGACAACATAGGAAGCCAAAGTGCTATCGCCGGTGGTGGACGCTATGATAGACTTGTAGAATTTCTTGATGGTCGCCCTACTCCTGCTGTTGGTTTTGCTATGGGGATAGAGAGACTTATGGAGCTTATAGTT
>JALSMC010000174.1 GCA_026987995.1 Sulfurimonas sp.
TGAATGCTACTATGATGATGAGATAGATTTTTACCTTCCATCTAGTGACACTATTATTTTGTGTAAACCTTTTGCTGATGAGCGGCGTTTATTTAAAAAGATTGAGAGTATCGAAGCATTTCTATTTACTCACTCTATTAAAAAAATTATCGCTATTTCTATGAATAAAGAGAGTACACTTTCACACCCTCTATCAGATGTAGAGATTGTACCTTTTGATATTTGGGCTTTAGGAGATTAAATGAAAACATTGTGTGGTATTGATGAAGCAGGACGAGGTCCTATTGCTGGTGATTTAGTTGTAGCAGGGTGTATATTTAAGCCTGACACTCAAATTGTAGGGCTTAATGACTCTAAAAAAATAAGTGAAAAACGCAGGTATGAACTTTATGAAAAAATAGTTCCAAACACTTTATATCATATTGTCGTTATATCGCCCCAAGATGTAGATGAGTTTGGTATTTCAAAGTGTATGACTCAAGCACTTTTAGAAATAAAAGAACACCTAAACGCAGACTCCTACCTTTTTGATGGCAACACTACTTTTGGAGTTGAGAATTTAGAGACTATGGTTAAAGCTGATGGTAAAGTTGCAGAGGTGAGTGCTGCCTCAATCCTTGCAAAAGTCACTCATGATAGAAATATCATTCGTGATTCAGAGATTTACCCAGAGTATGGATTTGAGAAGCATAAAGGTTATGGAACAAAATTTCATGTATCCATGATAAAAAAACATGGATACTGCACTATTCATAGAAGAAGTTTTAAGTTAAAAGCACTACAAGGAACTTTGTTTTAGATAGATTTTATAAGTTATCCAACAAAATCACATTCACATAAGTTCCAGCTTCTAAAAACTTATCTTCTTCTCCAGCTATCATAAGTGCTGATTCGTTAAGCATATTTACTAAAATTGCTGAACTTCCTACTTTTTTGCCTTCGAAGTTTACAAAATACTCACCATCTTCAATGACAACATTACAAGCTGTAAACTCAGTAAAACGACTGCGTTTTGTAAAATCACTTGACAATTTAGCTGCGACTGTTGTGTAAGTTTTTTCTTTTCCTAACATCTTAGATATCAATGGCAATACATAAAGTATAGCAGTAACAGTTGACGAGTATGCAAAACCAGGCAGTGCTAAAACAAACTTTTCTTCGCGTTTTGCCACCATGATGTGTCTACCTGGCTTAATTCCTACACCTTTATAGATAACTTCGGCACCCAAACGCGGTACTATGTCTTTTACAAAGTCATAATCTCCAACACTTACACCACCTGTACTTACAAGTATGTCAGCAGACTCTAGTGCAGTTTGAAATGTTTGCATTATTTCATCTCTATCATCAGGAGCTGTTCCAAGTTGTATGACTTCAGCCCCAGCTTGCTCAAAAAGAGCGGCTAAAGTGTAGTTGTTAGAACTTCTAATCTGAGCAGGATTATCAGAGTTTTCACCCAAATCAAGTATCTCACTTCCTGTTGCAATGACTGCTACACGAGGACGAATCGCTACTTTGACCATCACTTGATTAAGTCCTGCCATTACACCTATCTCAGCAAAAGTAATTTTTGTGCCTTTTTTAATGAGAATATCATCTGCTCTATAGCCTTCCCCAATTGGACGTACTGCGTTTGCTAAAGGTACAGTTTCGTTTATAGTGATTTTACCCTCTTCATAAGTGACATTTTCTATCTGGATAAGAGTATCGGAACCATGAGGCATCATAGAACCTGTAAAAGTTTTAATGCACTCTCCACTCTTTAATGTTCTTGTTTCATCGTGACCTGCGGGGTTGTCACCCAAAACACTCAAAACACCCAAGTCTAAATCTTCATGTTTGAGAGCATACCCATCCATAGAAGCAGTAGGAAACTGAGGGTCATTAAACTCTGCAACTATATCTACTGCCAAGATGCGACCAAGAGCACAACTGAGCGGTACTCTTTCATATCTACTAGAATTTACAGCTAGTAAATCCAACATATTTTGACTTGTTTCATACGATAGTAATTCCACTATAAAATTCCTCTAAGCTAATAATCCACTGCCACTAATTGCAGTAGAACGATCTTTTGCATAAATGCGCTGTCCATCTCGTAGGTCATACTTCCAGATGGGAGCACTCGCTTTAAAATCTTCAACAAACTCGTTTATAAACTCTAATGCCACTCTGCGTTTAGGTGAAAAAACGGCTGCTATGTATGAAGACTCATGAAGCATCACATCACCCTTAGAGTGTGCCATTTTTATCTTTGCACCTTTTGCTTTTGCTTTTTCTTGCCATGAAGAGAACCAAGACTCTAAAATAGGCTCGTACACATCAAAGCTCAAACCATCTATCTCATCTTCACTTCTAACAGTTCCCACAAAAGGAATGTAAGCACCATAGTTACTCTTGTGTTCTTCTTCATACCACTCTTTTAGTATAGTAGGTACATCTAGGGGACCTGTATATAAACTCAGCACTTCTTAACCACCACACACAGGAGGTAAAAGAGAGATCTTATCTCCATCTTTTAGAGGTGCTTCGAGTGAAGTTACAAGAGTGTCATTTAGTGCAACTGCACAAGACTCTAGCCAGTCACTCACCTCTGCATCCCCTTGGAGTATCTTTGCTAATTCGTTTAAGTTGCTTATATCTAACTCTAATGCTTCTTTTTGTATAGGCCCTAAAAATTCAACTCTTACCATAATATTTTCCTGATAGATTTATAATTGATTTATTATATCTAAGAATTACTAAGAATTTAATGAGAACAGTTTTAAGAAAAAAATAATATAATAACCTTATAAAAGACTAAGGATACACACTATGGCTATTTCTGTTGAGAAAGCACTTGAACTCATCTACACAAATGTTAAAAAAACTTCCCTACAAATCTTACCAATAGAAGAGTGCTTAGGTCGTGTTCTTGCACAAAATATCGTAGCAACACATAACCTCCCCCCTTTTGATAACTCTGCAATGGACGGTTATGCTGTTAAAGTTGAAGACTCTGGTAAAAGTGTGAAAGTGTGTGAAACTATTTTTGCAGGAGATGACTTCAGTGGAACTCTAAACACAGGAAATGCCATAAAAATAATGACTGGTGCTAAAATCCCTCTAGGAACACAGTGCATAGTCCCCATAGAAGAGACTCAAACATCTGATGAGGGTATCCTGCTCCCTGATAATTTAACTATAAGCAGACATATCCGTTTAGCAGGAGAGGACATCAAAAAAGAGATGCCTCTTTTACACATTGGTGACACTATAAATGCTCATCAGATAACACTGTTAGCTTCTCAAGGCATTAGCCACATAAAAGTACATAAAGCCCCTCGTGTAGCACTTTTTGCTTCGGGAAATGAGCTGAAGATGCACTTTGAGCAAGTCACTTCATACCAACTTTACAATACTAACACACCCACACTACTCTCCCGTGCCAAAGAGCTAGGCTGTGAAGTCGAGTTCATAGGAACGGCACAGGACACTTTAGAAGATATAAAAACACATATAAAAAGTGCCTTAGAGTGTGACCTAGTTATAACAAGTGGTGGTGTAAGTGTCGGTGATGCAGATTTTACTAAAGAAGCATTTGGTGCATTTGGATATAAGATACTCTTTGATAAGATAGACATCAAACCGGGTAAACCCACAACCTTTGGAAAAATTGGCGAAACACTTATATTAAATCTACCTGGTAATCCTCTAGCAGCTGCACTTAACTTTGAGCTTTTTGGTACTAGTATCATTCATGCTCTTAGTGGGGCTAAATCGAAATTTACAAACACTATAAATGCTAAGATGAAAGTAGATTATGCCCTACGAGGAGGACGTCGTTCTTTAATCCCAGGGGTTTTTGATGGAGAATTTTTCACACCTTGTGAGAATTTTTCACCTGGTATGGTATCTCCGCTTGGGTTTGCAAATAGTTTTATCATGATAGATGAAAGTTGTAAAGGATTGGGAGCTGATGCAGCGGTAAAAGTAATAAGCACTAAGTTTAGTTTTACCTCTGCTACATATAAGAGTCTAGTCTCTCTTTAATCTTAAAATATAGTAGTTTCTCTGAATCTCGCTTATATCTTTAGACTTAAAGTAAGTTACAAACTTACTCTCCCCATTTGGAGCTTTTCCATGGGTGAGCCAGCGTTTCCATAGGTAAATGTCAAAATCTTTTTTACTTAGACCATTTGGTAGATTTTGCTCAAACTCTTTAAGTCGTCCATCTCCCTCAACTATGATAGAACCACCATCATATATAAATGCAGCCAACTCTTCTTTAGTAAAAATTCCTACTACATCCACACCAGCCCAGAAGTTAAGTGCTCCATACTGGTTCCAGTAGTTTTTGTAAAGGTTATAGTCTCCTAAAGGTTTTGTGATGTTGTTCTGTTTCACATACTCTTTGAGACCTATCATCTCGCCTTTACCAAAGCTTTGTAACATTAGGCTCAGAGTTAAAAGAAGAGGTATAAACGCAAGACTTAACATGAGAGGGGATTCTTGTAAAACTTTCTTACTCTCTCGATGTACAAACCATAAAGTAAAGAATAATGTAAACAGAGCTAAAGGAAAGAGCAATGGTGACCACCACTCAGGCATTGGCGATAAACGCAGGTATAAAGCTATAACAAGTAACGGCACAAGAGAGAGTACATAAGAGCTCAAACGCATCAAAAAGATATAAGTTTTTTCATACTCTCTTAGGTAAGCACGAAAAAATATATATGCCATAAGCATCGTTGCACTCACAATAGGAAGTGCGTAAATATCACCACGGTAGGGATGAAAAGTAAAGAAAAGAAGTGTTGGGGCTGAGAGTGCAATGCCTAGCTTAATAAGCCTTCTCTCTTCATCGTTTAAAACATCTCTCTTTTTAAAAAGTGTTTTATAAAGTGCAAGTAGATATGAAAACATAGCCACAAACATAAAAGGAGCTAAAAAATAGGTGAAAATCGGGAAAAAGGCTGTAGTCCATGGCACACCATTTGCACCCTTACTTAGAGATTCACGAAGTATATAAGTATTGTAAAATGCTTCACCATCATAGATAAGTATAGGTAGATAACCTGCAACACTTACGGCTATACCAAATGCAATCGCTGTATAATTTTTAAAATCACATGCTCTATGTTTTATCTGTGAAGTAAGTACCCAGTAAAGTAAAACACTCAAACCTAAAAAGAAACTATATGCAGGTGACTTTAACCATCCTGCTAAACCTATAACAGACCATAAAAGTAGTAAGTTAAGTAAACGAGTATCTCTGTCTGCTCTGTCTAAAAGGTAGAGGGTGACACCATATAAGGTGACGAGTTCAGCTTCCATCTGTGATGCAAAAGAATGAGAGTAAACGCCAACACTCAGCACTACACTAAGGGAGTAAAAAAATGCCCACCCTATATCATCAAGAGAAGTCTTTAAAAATCTAAAAAGTAAAATAGCAAGTAGTATAAGCCCAAAAAAGTTCATATATACAAGAGCAAACATACTGTGAGTACCAAATAAAATAAAGCCCAAACGCAAGAAGATAAAGTGAAGAGGACCTTTATAGTAATCAGGCTCATTAAAAAGTGTCTGCATAAACCAGTGCCCATCACGGTGCATCTCTAAAGCTTGTGCGATGTAGGTCTTTTGATCACCCGTAGTTGGGAGATACATATCTAGCATAAAGTAAAGATATGAAAGAGTTACGAAAAAGGCGAGTGAAGTTTGTGGATATTTAAGGAGTAAGTTTCTTAGCTGATTCATCTACTTTAAACACTTTTTGGGTTTATAAATATCTCATCCGCTATCATCTTCTCTAAAAGTTTTGGGTCATTAAAATTATTTAAAACTTCATCAGAGAACTTTATCTCGCTCAAATGCAGAAGCCCCATAGCTCTTGAGTGTGCATCTTCACTAAAACATTGTGCATACCCTGTTGCAGTTTCATGAACTATAACTGAGTTTAGTTTCACTTCTTTTTCACCATTTTGTGTTGCAGTAAGTTTAAGTAGTCTATCTATTAATACAAATATAACACGAGAGAACTGTTCGGCAGAGGGCGAAACAGGAAGCTCTACCCATCTATCTGAATGTTTTTTCATATCATCTACATACGAAGCATCATCTTCACTCCAAAGTGTGATAGCATGGTCAAAAGACTCAACTAAATCTTTCATATTTTGCTTCATAAGTCCAAAGTCATAAACCATCTGTCCATGATCTAAAAAGTTTGACTCAAAAAGAAGTTCCACTATGTAAGAGTGACCATGAACAGAACTACGACACTTCACACTTGAACAACCTCTTACTATATGAGCATTTTCGAACTTAAATTGTTTTCTTATTATCACTCTGTATTCCTTCTGATGACTTGTAAATCGACTCTGTTTTGGAGGCTCAGAGCAAAGCGAGGATTTGTCCTCTAAAATAGAATCGACTTACAATTCTATACTCCTTTATTTACATCCCAAATTCTTATATGAAGTCTATCTGAGAAATTATACCCTTTTGCTTTACAAAACTCTATAAGTGGCTCTGTGTTTTTCTCAACTTCTTCACGACTACCACCAACTGGCATACAGTAGACCTTTGTTTTTGGCGAATGGAGTAAGATTTCGTTTAGCTCTTCTTCAAGCCCTAAAGTAATCGACTCAGCATCTATACTGAACTTAAAAAAAGCATCTTTGGCATTTGATGCAATGTTATAAATCACATCACCACGAAGTCGTTTTGAAAGAGGTTCATTTGAGTTACTTAGTTTTACAGAGAGTGCAAAAAAGCACTCCTTGTAAACACTATGTTTAACAAAGTCTACATCCAAAGAACCATTTGTCTCAAATGTGATACGATGCCCTTTGGCGATAAGGACCTCTAAAAAATCTATAAAAATCAAATCATTTGCATAGATGAGAGGTTCGCCACCCGTTAACACTATATCAACAGCATGAGGAAGTTCATAAAGCTCTAAAATGCTTAACAGTTCTTCGCTTTTTGTTACTGGAATCCAAGTATGAGAAAAATGCTCTTTATTTACTGCATACACAGTATCACAGCCAAGAACTTGTGTTCCATCGTCTGCTTTTTCACTGCAACCAAAGCCTTCGCATTTCATATTGCATCCACCAAAACGGAAAAAAAGACTAGGTGTACCTACATACTTTCCTTCACCTTGGATAGAGTAAAAATGCTCAACAAGATATATCACTTCTTAGCCACCAGTCTCATAAAAAGCACGAGTAGAGATTTCATCATCATCCCCACCCCAACGATTTTTCTCGGGTTTAGTTCGTACAACTTCTTTTAAAACAGCCGCTGCACCTTTGATATCTCCGCGTTTAATAGACTCAGAGATACTCATAGCCTCGTCAAAGTAAAGACAGGGGATAAGATTTCCCTCTGCAGTAAGTCTTATGCGGTTACATTGTTTACAAAAATCAGTAGCATAAGGCTCGATGATACCAAATCGGTATCCATCTTTCATAGTATAGTAGTGAGAAGGAGAAGTACCATCAAAACCATCATCACTAAACTCATACTTCTCACCTAAAATCGATAAGAGTTCAGGAGACTTTAGACCAGATATACCCTCTTTTGCATGTTTGTTTTCCATGTACTCTATGAAACGCACACTCATACCCCGCTCTTTGCAGTACTCTAAAACATCTATTAGCTCGTTCACATTTACTGTGTGCATCGGTACCATATTTACTTTTACTTTGAGTCCAACTTTGAGTGCTTCTTCTACACCTTCTAAAACCTTTTTTAAAACATCTTTTCCTGCTATATCTTGAGCTACTTCAGGTTTTAGAGTATCTATACTTACATTTATACGTTTAAGACCTGCATCTTTAAGTCGCTGAGCAGTACCTTTTAAAAGATAAGCATTTGTAGTCATAGCTAAATCAATACTCGGCTCATAATCATAAATCATTTTAATGAATTTATCTAAGTCTTCACGAAGTAGAGGCTCACCACCTGTAATACGAATCTTTTTAATACCCTCATCAATAGCAACTTTCATAAACTCAAAAAGCTCTTCAAATGAGAGAAGGTTCTCTTTAGGCACCCAGGAGAATGGTTTTTCAGGCATGCAATAGGTACATCTAAAGTTACAGCGTTCTGTTACTGAAACTCGTAAATAATCTACTACTCTATCATAGCTATCAATTAGCATTTAATTTCCTACTTTTAATTGTATTGCTATTATAGCCACTAGAGTTGAATATAGCTTTACTCATCAAGCTTTACTTATCTACTTCAATTTCAATAGTGTTACAGATAATATCATGTAGTGATTTTTTATCTTCTCTATAAAAGGGAAAAAGTAATCCTATTAAAATAGTTGCTGAAAATAAAAATGCTAAAAACCTCAAGAGTGCTCTAAAAAAAGAGATATTTTTCAAAGTTTTATCATCTACTACTTTTATTGTGTATGCTTTTTTACCGGGAGTTTGTCCAAACTTAGATATCAGAAATGCATAAATAAGCCCATAAAGTGTTACCCCTACAAGTGGTGCTAATTGTGAAGACTGAAACTCATCTTTTCCACCCATCACTACATAAGTTATTATATAAAGTATTGGGACATATATCATAAACATGTCTGTTATAAATGCTTTTATTTTATCTGGTATTCTTGCATATGGAGGAGTTGGAATTTTATTAATTTTTTGATTGCTTGTTTTTGATTGCTGTTTTAGTTGTCTGAATCTCATAAAAAGATTATAACTAAGTGAAGATAAATTTTGGTATAAAAGGTACCAAACATACATGCTTTGGTACCTCACTTATTTAGGCTTGAACTAGTGTAAATCTCTCCACACTTGTTTTTTCCAAAGAATAGCGAATATAGCGAATATAATAATATAAATCATTACATTCATACCAATTTCTGCTCTCTCTTGGCGTTTAGGATCAGCTGCATCTTTAAGATGTTCCATAACTTTCTCAGCAGACTCTGCACTTACACCTACACGAGGCATAGCAGTTCCAGCTAAGTGGTTTTGAGGATTTTCCATAAGAGTCAATATGAAATGCTCACCACGAGAACGGTAGTACATACTTAAATCTGGCGGTAATTTACCCATATAAGCTTTTAATGAATCTTGATATTCTAAAACTTTTATATCAAAAGCTAAAGAGTCTTTTTCATATTTAAACTTAGGCTTCTCACCAATTTGAGTCCATTTTTCATACCCAACTGCATGACATCTTCCACAAGCATTTTCGTATGCCATTTTTGGAGTTAACTCCTCTTGACTTACAGCAATAGACTGTAGATAAGCAACCATATCAGCTACTTCTTGGTCAATATCTCCACCCGCTCCATAAAAAGGAATCATTGGATGCATTTGCCCTTTACTTTCATCAAACTTATGTGAAACTTTGAGTGCCTCAGCAGGGTTTTTGATAAGAGCATCTAAAAACTTTGCATCAAACACAACACCAGCATTACTTAAGTCAGGTGGATTCACACCGTATGCTCCAGCTGCACTAACAGGATCCATAGAAGCAGCAACTCCTGCAACTTCTATACTATGACAGCCAGTACATGCACCAGCACCCATAACAAGTTCTTTACCGTTTGCAACATTACCGGTTTTAGTGATTGCAGGTAAATCTGCATAAACAAAGTTTTCACTCTCTACTTGTTTGTGCATTACATGATGAGCATAAGGCTCAACAAGATAGTAAACAATAAGGGAAAAGACTACAACTACTGCGAGTATTAATGGTTCTTTATTTTTCATTTCTTTCTCCTTATACTTTTTTTTCATATGATGTGATTATTGGAAGAGCTAACCACTGAGCAACAAACAAGACTGCTGAAACAAAACCAATAGTACTAAATGGATCTTCAGGAGGGAGTTTACCCATAGCTGTTAATACAATCATATTTACAAGCATTACCCAAAACCAAATAGCAAATAAACCACGGCGATTTGCAGGAACTGCATTAGGACTTCTATCTAAGAAAGGCAGAAGAACAAAAATAACCTGTGCAAAAGCAAATAGTATAAGACCTAAATCAATACCAAATGGACGTAAAATCTCATAAGACCATAAGAAGTACCACTCAGGATAGATATGTGCTGGAGTTTTTAGACCATCAGCAGGATCAAAGTTTACTGGATCCATAGCAAAACCGTAGTTGTAAAAAACGAGATAAAAGAAGAAGACTAAGTAAACGCCAACAACCATCATATCTTTAGACATAAAGTCATTTGCAAAACGCATAACTTTACTTCCTGCTTTGTCACCATCTAAGTACTTTTTAGCTTCTTTATCAAAGTCAATCTCTTCACCCTCTTGGTTATTAACATGAGGAATACGTAATGCACCAAAGTGAAGCCCAATAAGACCCATAATAGCTAAAGGAATAAGAAGAACGTGTAGCATAAAGAAACGACCAAGAAAAGCTTGTGCCGGAACATAATCTCCACGAATCCACTCAACCAAACCATCAGCGTGTAGTGAACCACCAGCAAAAAGATTAGTAATAACCATACCTGCCCAGTAAGACATCTGACCCCATGGAAGCATATAACCTGAAAATGCCTCTGCTGAAAATGCTACAAAAAGAAGCATACCAGAGATCCAAATCATCTCACGACCTTTCTTATAAGAACCGTAATAGATACCTGTAAACATATGGATATAGATGATTAAAAATACTACTGATGCCGCAACACCGTGAACATGTCTCCATAACCAACCAAAGTCAACCTCTCTCATAATAGTATAGTTAACACTATTAAATGCTTCATCAACTGTTGGAACATAGTACATTAAAAGAAATATACCTGAAACTACTAACAGTGCGAAAGTGATTACAAGAACCATCCCCATAGCCCATAAAAAGTTAATATTTTTCGGAATCCAATACTCCGACATCATTACCTTTTCTACTTTGTCAATTGCTAAACGCTGGTCTAGCCAATCTTTAATACCTGTTGCTTTTGTAAAATTTGCCATTCATACTCCCCTATTTACAGCGTAACGCCATTATCTTTCATCGCTTGGTACTCTGGACCAACCTCTCCAAGAACTAACTTGTTTCCATCAATTTTAAATGGAGGTATATCAAAACCACGTGGTGGTGGTGACTTGATAGCTAAACCAGATGCATCAAACATTCCACCGTGACATGCACATAGGAAGTTACCTTCTTCTTTTCTAAATGCTGGAATACACCCTAAGTGAGTACAAAGTCCAATAGCAATCATATAATTGTCATTGCCAACTTTAATGTTTCTCGCTTCTGCCTCTGGGTTACCCTCTTCTTTTTTCATAACTTTTGCAGACTTTTTAAGAACAAAGATGGGCTTACCACGCCACTTTTCAGTAATCATTACATCTTCTTCATAATTACTCATATCAAGAGTTGTAAATCCTGCTGCTTTTACACTTGGAAGGGGATCCCAAGATTTTTTCATAGCATATAAAGAAGCAACTGCTCCAACACCTGCAACAGCTCCAAATGCCTTACCCATAAAACCTCTACGGCTATTATCTTTCATATGAACTCGCTTTTTTTGATTTATTGAGGTATTATACTGAAAGTTTCCTTAATGAATATATATTCACTTTAATTTAATCTAAAAATTACAATTCTGATACTTTTCACTACTTTTGATTAAGTTTTAGCATCTCTAGCTGCGATTTTAATATATATATGTAGTATCTCTATAGCCGCAGGTGTAATTCCACTAATATTCATAGCCGCTTGAAGTGTTGGTGGTGCAAAACTTTTGAGTTTTTCTTGTACTTCTTTACTTAAACCACTTACAACAGTAAAATCAAAACCATCGGGAATACTAATTTTAAGGTACTTTTTCATACGACGAATCTCATCACTCTGCTTGTCTATGTAACGAGCATATTTTCCCTCAACTAAAATCTCTTCTTTTATGTAGTCATCAAATTTTGCTAACTCTGGAACAATTTGGAGCATCTTTTGGACATCAAAACTTTTACGAGCTATGAGTTGTTGTGCTGTTGAAACATCTTTTAAAGGTTGTTCATCCATTGTTTCTAAAAGGGCATTAAATTCTTTGTTAGGGGTAAACTTAGTATCTTCTAAAAGTTGTGCGCCATATTTAATCTGTTCATCTTTTAGTTTTACTCTCTCATACTCTGCATCGTCAATTAGACCTAACTCATGTCCATATTTCCCGAGTCTTGTATCAGCTGACTCTTCGCGTAAAAGAAGTCTGTACTCCGCACGAGAAGTAAACATTCTATAAGGCTCATTTGTTCCTTTTGTCACAAGATCATCTATGAGAACACCAATGTAAGCTTCATCACGACCTAAGATAAGAGGTTCTTTTCCTTGTAAACTGAGTCCCGCGTTTATACCTGCCATCAGTCCTTGAGCTGCTGCTTCTTCATAACCAGTCGTACCGTTAATCTGACCAGCACAATATAGTCCTGAAATCTTTTTAGTCTCTAACGAGTGTCTCAGTTCCCTAGGGTCTACAAAGTCATACTCTATAGCATAACCATAACGTACTATCTTCGCGTTTTCCATCCCAACAACAGAGTGAATCATCTCGCGTTGTACCTCTGGAGGGAGTGAAGTTGAAAGTCCGTTTATATAGCACTCTGTATTATCCCGCGACTGTGGCTCTATGAAAAGATGGTGGCGCTCTTTATCTGCAAACTTACTTACCTTATCTTCTATACTCGGGCAGTAACGCGGAGAGTTACCCTCTATCTGACCTGTAAAGAGCGGTGCTCTGTAAAAGTTTGAAGAGATTATCTCATGTGTGAGAGGATTTGTGTAGGCTATGAAACATGGAAGTTGTGTTTTGTTTTTACGAAACTCTTCTCTATCTGTACGAAATGAAAAAGGACTTGGTATAGCATCACCTGGTTGCTCCTCCATCACAGAAAAATCAATACTTGAAGTATCTATACGAGCACAAGTACCCGTCTTAAGTCTTCCCATATCTAAGCCAGCATCATTTTTAAGAGAAGCGGATAAGCCCTCACTTCTCTCTTCACCATAACGACCCGCTTTTTTCTGAATCTCACCAACATGGATGATTCCATTTAGAAATGTACCTGAAGTGATGATGACTTTAGATGCCATATAGTCGTTTAAAAGGTCAGTTTTTACACCTTTAACAGCTCCATCTTCGATGATAAGTGACTCTACTGTTTCTTGTGCAAGTGCTAGATTTTTTGTATTTAAGATGACATTACGAGCGATAACACGGTACTTATCCATATCTATCTGTGCCCTACTTCCACGAACAGCAGGTCCTTTTGTTTGGTTAAGTATGCGAAACTGAATCCCAGCTGCATCGGTAATAAGCCCCATCTCACCACCAAGAGCATCAAGTTCACGCACCAAGTGCCCTTTTGCTAAACCACCAACAGCAGGATTACATGAAGTAGCTCCTACATTTTCAGCAAGCATAGAGATTAAAAGTGTGTTGTTTCCCATTCTAGCACTTGCTAAAGAAGCTTCAACACCAGCATGACCACCACCGACTACTATTACATCATAATTCATATATCATTCCTATCTCATGTTCTTGCAACTAGTTTATATAAGTGGTTTCATTGACTTGTGAAATCACTTATATAAACTTACAGCTTTTTATTAAAGCGAATTTTAGCATTTTTGAGTATCATTTGCATAATATATACTAAATTAGTTACACATTTTAAGATGTAAGGATAAATACTATGATAAATAAAGCAAACGCAGCTTACAATGCAAAAGACTACAAAACAGCTTATGAGCTCTACTCACAACTCGCAAAAGAAGGGGATGCAACTGCACAAACTTCTCTAGCATTTATGTACCAAAATGCTCAAGGATGTGAGACAAATGAAAAAGCAGCACTAGAACTTTATACACTAGCCGCAGAGGCAAAACAGCCTTATGCACTTTTTAATCTAGCGATACTTTATGAAAACGGCATCGGTGGTGTTGCTCATGACCAGTTCAAAGCACATGAGCTTCACTTAGAGGCTGCTGAACGCGAAGTTCCACCAGCTCAGTATGAAGTAGCACTTATGCTAGAACGCGGTCTTGGCTGTGTTCAGAACTACTCAGAAGCTGCTTTTTGGTATGAAGAAGCTGCTAAACGCGGACATACTCAAGCTTACAACAACCTCGGTGTATTGT
This sequence comes from Sulfurimonas sp., assembly GCA_026987995.1. Classification (GTDB taxonomy): domain Bacteria; phylum Campylobacterota; class Campylobacteria; order Campylobacterales; family Sulfurimonadaceae; genus Sulfurimonas. The sequence goes on from JALSMC010000174.1 coordinate 14,117, forward strand.
ACAAAGAAGGTCACGGAGTAGAACAAGATGATGCAAAATCTTTCATCTGTTTTAAACGTGCATCTGAGGGTGGACTAGCGCAAGGTCACTATAACTTAGGTCTCATGTATGATCAAGGTAAGGGGTGCGAGATGGATAACGACATAGCCTTAGACTATTGTCGTAAAGCAGCTTATGCAGGGCATGAAAAAGCGAAAGAAATTATACAAAACCTGCAAAATGATGGTAAAATAGTTTTTTAACAAAAAAGGAACTCTATGCAAAGTAAGATTATTAAGTTCATTCTTCTTCCCTCTATCTTTATAATCGTCTTTGCAACTATCTACTACAATCAAGTTCAACTTGAGATAAACAAGCTCATCGACGACAAGTACACCCAAGCAGTAAAACAAGACAAAAGACAACTTAGTACACTTATTGAAGAAAAGCAAGAAAATATTCTTGCTGTCTCTTTAGCAGTTTCTAAATACAAATCTATTACAGATGTACTTCGAGGACAAGATACAAAACAGTTAAAGCTCAAAGAACTAGCGATACTCCTCAAGGATGCAACACCACACAAAGATTTATGGTTTCAAATCATATCTAAAGATGGGACAAGCCTTTACCGAAGTTTTTCTCAAAAAAAAGGAGATAAACTCATAAACGCTAGAGCTGAGCTAAAAGACATCATAGATTATCCTCGTGTTGTTTCGACTATTAGTGTTGGAAAATTTAGTATAACCTTTAAATCAATTGTGCCTGTTTATGATAAAAATGAATTTATAGGACTTTTTGAAACATTAGCACACTTTAACTCTGTTTCAAAAAAGATAGAACAAAAAGGTCTGCAAAGTATTTTACTTGTTGATAAAAAATTTAAAAAACAGTTAGTACACTCAGTAAATAGAAAATTTATCAATGACTATTATCTGGCAAATAAAAATCCAAATCAAACA
>JALSMC010000175.1 GCA_026987995.1 Sulfurimonas sp.
CACCCACCACTCACTAAAAAAACTGCCATCATGTAGAGCAAGTAGTAACGAGTAGAGGGTTATATCTTGAAACTTTGGTAAGTTCCACTCTCCTTTCATTGTCGAGAAGTATCTTACTGTATCTTTTTGTACGACTACATCCTTATACATATGTGGTGTTCTTGCCAAAATAGTATATTTTTCATCTTTAAAGAGTCTATTTGGTGCACCCATACCACTTATATAAAGATTTTCATTTTTTCGTATCATCTTGTAGGCTAAACCTCTGTTTTCTAAACGCCACTCTTTGAGGTCATCACTTTTATATATCCCGTATCTATTACCAACTCTATACACTTTCCCATCATAATCTATGGAAAAAATATCACTTTGTTAGGAATCATATACAGGAGGAAGTACTGAATGTGAAATCTTGACAGACTTCATAAATTTTCCTAGTAGTGGTGGGTGGTCTAAAAATACTCCTGTAATTGCTAAGATGATTAAAGGAATGATAGCGATAATTGCAAAAATATTTGCATGAGTTTTGATGAGGCTTCGAGTAAATTTAGCATGTTTTTTTCTCTTTATAAGATAATAGACAAGATAACCACTCATGGCTAGAAAAGTTAAAACTATTGCCCCGTAATCATTTATAAGCAGTGAAATATCTCCATCAAAAAGCCCTCGTCCATAGTGAAGGTCTCTCACGAAACGCGAGAGTTTTATGTCTTCTTCGAGCTCGAACTTCTCTATTTTAACTATACTTCTGCTTATGGGTTTTAAATCATCTCTTCCCAGAGTGATGATTGTCTCTTTATCTTCTACGGCTACGATAAACTTATCTGAAATACTGAGCGAAGTGATGTACTCACCTTGTAAGCCAAGTGATTTAAACTTCTCACTATAAAGATAAACGCCATCAGAAGTAGCACAAGAAAAAGACTCTTTGATGCAAAAAACTTTACAGATAAAAGAGATAGTCCGTCCGACTGATGGCTATGATCCTAGAAAGTGGATGGACTAACTATCGCAATACATAATTAAGTGTAATTGCAAATTCTTTTGGAAATTGAAAAAGTGCATCTTTTACAGAAATAGGAAAACTCTTTTCTATCGCACTTTTTACAGATTTTTTAAAAATAGAGTGCCCTTTTACAAAAGCTATTTTCTTTACACTTCCATTAGATAAAAGCAAAAATTTTACTGTAACTTCACCTTGAATATTTCTTCTTCTAGCAGTTCTAGGATAGTGTTTATTCTTGTTTATCGCTTCTCTTAATTTTGCGAAAAAAATATTTTGTTTTTTACGAAGTTCTTCCTCTTCCTCTCTTTGTTTCTGTCTATCTTGTTGAATCATTTTTTCTTTTAATAGCACATCTGTTTTAATTTTTTGCATACTTGCTATATGTAACTCTTGTGTTAGAGGCTTTGAATTTTCTTGTTTTTTGAAAACTTTTTTTGCAATCGGTTCTGTTTTTTTCTTGATTGCTTTTTTTATTTTTGTTTTAGTTACTGTTTTTTGAGATTTTTTCTTTTTTTGCACTTTTCGTGGCGATAATTTTTTTTCACTAAAGTCTTTAGGTATGCTTTTTTGTTTTGGCACACAGAGCAGAGAAACTAGCATCCTTGATTCTTTTACAACTGGAGAGCATTTATTTGAAAACTCTATCTCCTCTAAAAAATAGACTAAAGTCCCAAATAAAGTGATATAAAGTACAATACTAAGAACGAAAGAGTCAAAATATCTTTTCATTAGTTCTTCATATGCACTTTATGAGAATGGTGTGAACCACCATGAGATTTTCCATACACATGTGCAGTATAAATTCTAGAGAGGTTCAAAGTAAGATAAAAGATAATAAAAAGAGATGCAAAAGTAAACGCAATTACTTTAGACATTTTACTCGCTTGAAATAAATTTACTCTTTTATACATAATATAGAATGCCCATAAAGATGCTAAATAAGGGAAAAATGAAAACACTCCAAGCCATGCATCTTTTCTTGAAGCTAAATTTACAACATTTACGACATCTAAGTGGAACCCATATATAAAGCCATTCGCTATATCAGCATATGTATGTGTAAAAAAACTATGGATAAGATGCGACAAACCGCCTATTAAAAAAAGAGGAGCAAATGCATAACCTAGTGTATAGAAAGTCTTTTTATACTCTGCTTTTAAAGATAATGAAGCTGCCCACATTCCAAAAAAGACTAAAAACAGAGTAATAACATTTGCATACAAAAATGCAAAAAGTCCTACAGCATCTAAACTTCCAAAATCATAGATACCTTTAAAATATTCAGCTGTTTTTGTCCAAGGCATGTAAGAAGCTACTGGTGAACGACCAAGCCCATGATGAAATGACATTGTTATAGATATAGCAGCTGTAATTAAAATATATGTCCAAACTTCAATTTTGTCTATTTTTAGTTTTTCATAGAGTGATTTTCCTGGAGGTACGATACTAAAACTAATTGCATCACATGCACTACTACAGTCCATACAGAGGGTACAATCTTCCATGGAATTTTTTTTGTTGAATGTAAAAGGTTTTAAGTTATAGTGACATGCCGTAGCACAATCAAAAGTTTTACACTCTGAGCAGTCGCTTTTGTATGAGCTTAGCCATGTAAACGAAACTCTCTGATAAGCCTTTGTTAAACTTCCTATCGGGCATACATATTTACAATAACTCATATCTTTATAAAGATAGTAGAGTAAAAAAGCCAAAGCGGTTATGACAGTAAATAAAATAGCAGTCACGAGTGGCATACGATAAAAACCTGGAAGAGTATAGCTTATAGCCCACCAACCAATTACTATAAGTAAAAGACCCCACCAAGGATTTTTCAGCCATTTGGGCATCTCTTTTTTTAGACCATATTTTGTGATGTACTTCCCAAGAAATCCATGAGGACAAATTCCACAAAAAATACGACCAAAAGTAGCAAGAGTTACAACCATAAAAAGAGACCAGAAAAGTCCCCAAAAAACCTCTTTTGTAAAAGTATTTTCTTTTGTAGGGCTTTCAAATCCAAGATAAACAGCATATATAAAGAGTGCCAGCACAAACAACCTAACCCCAAGTATAAATTTTTGGTTTTTAAAGATAAAACCTAAAATGGGCATTGAATATATATCATTTTTATTTCTATTTTTGTTGTGCTTTATCATTTTTATATTTCCTTAAAATTTAGCAGACAATCCGGCAAGAAAAGTTCTACCAGGGTTTACAGTAAGACCCATATCTCTGATGTCATATAAACCATCGTCATTTCTATCTCCAGTAACACGCGGCATCATGTAGTACTGTTCATCAAATAGGTTTTCAACTTTTCCAAACACTTCTATATCAAAGCTTGATATTTTTGTATTGTACCTAGCTCTTAGATTTACTACTGCAAATCCATCTACTTTTACTTCATTCAATTCATCTGCATACTGAGAAGACCTGTAGTTTACATCAGCTGTTAACAAGAGGCTTGATAAAATTCTATAATTTCCTTCTAAATAGACTGTATGATTTGATGTTCTAGGTACAGTGTTACCGGCTAAATCATAAATTCCTTCAACATAATCTCCACCCCTTCCACCATTTAAGGTAGAATCAAATAGAATTTTATTGTATTCATTATATTTAGTATACTTTGAATCTAGGTAAGTGTAATTAAAAACAAATGATAAATCTTTTGCCTTGTTGCTATTAATAGCAATCTCTAAACCTCTATTTTGAACATCTGCCATATTGTCATAGTAAACATCTACGCCACTAGTGGACGCATAGTTACCACTACTTCTGCCAATAACACCCTTCCTGTCTAGTTGAAATATTGAGACCTCATAAGATAGTAAATCAGTACTTTGTCTTAAACCAATTTCATAGTTATATGTTTTCTCTGTATTGATATTTGTGTTATTAAAGTATGTACCACTATAAGTTGATGTAGACATATCTCCGGCAAATATTTGCGAAAGTGTTGGGACTCTAAAACCTGTCGATACACTTGTAAATAGGACTTGTTTAGCATTAAGCTTATATGTTCCACCAATTCTATAAGAACCTTCATTGTAGTCAGTATTCCAATGAGTTGAAGTTAAATTATTTGTATAATCATAATTCATATTATCATACCTAGCATTGAGTGTAGCAGTAAAATCTTTTGTAAAACTATACTTCACTTCACCATAAATGGCATTGATGTTTTCTTTAGAGCTTGTGTCACTTGTAACTTCTCCAATAGGGTGAAATATTGCATTACGATCTGTATAGTTAACTCTATATTTACTATTTTTATCCTCTTCATTTCTCGCTAAATCCACACCTAGCATTGAAGCTATTGTAGTCCCATTCATTCTATACTCAGATTTTAATCCTCTTTGGAGTGTATTTGCATAAGAAGCATAAAGGTGATCATCTCTAACACCATCTCCAACACTATCATAAGCACTACTTCTATTTTCTGTAGTGTCATCATATTGATAAATCTGTGCCATTAAGTTGGAGTCATTATCAAAATCTTTAGAGTATGTTAAAAATAGCTTTGTTAAATCAATGTCATATTTAGTTGCATATCCAACTTCACCCTTACTTGTAGGGTTAGTATCAACATTATTAGTATATATCCCGTTACCTACAGTAGTTCCATCAAAAGTTGAATAAGTTATAGAGCCAGTATCGTTCTCATATCTTAAAGTTTTATCTACACCAAAAGTAATATCACTGCTGTCATCTATGTAGTACTGAAACTTTCCATTGATTGATTTTGTGTAGTAGTCAGAATCTTCCCAGTATCCATCACTTTTTTTATAACTTGCCTGTATATTTGCTGCAAAGTTTTCTGCCCTCATATTGTATGAAGCTAAATATTTTTGGTAACCATAGCTACCTTGTTCGGTTGCGACAAGACCTTCATTTTTGTTTTTAGGTCTTTTTGTTGTGATGATAATTGCACCGGCTAAAGCATCGTTACCATATAGATATGAAGCACCACCCTTTAAAACCTTAATAGATTCAATATTATCCATATCTATATTTATACTACCAGCTCTCTCTTGAACAGGTACCCCATCTATAACTATGGCAACACCAGGTTTTTCTCCCATATACATTTCGGTACCAATACCACGGATATGTATTTTATTAGAATCGCCTTCATTTTTTCTCACTGTAACACCAGGAAGAGTATTTAATACATCTGCAAGATTTCTAGCATGAAACTCTTCGACTTCTTTTCCATTCATTATTGATGTACTTGAAATCTCTGTAGTTTTATTTGCAAACTTATCATCAATGGTAGATGACTCAACCTCTATCATACCTATATCTTGTGCTTGAATACTCAGCACAAAGGTTGCTGTTGTAAGTAGAGATAAAAAAGTAAGGTTCTTTTTCATTGTTTAGGCCTTATAATATATTTTATGTGAAATTATAGATAACAATTGTTACAAAAGTGTTAAGTGTTAAGAGGTGTAAGGATTAGGTTTTATTGCAAAATGCCATATATTTTAACTTGTCTCAAAAGTTAGTGTAAAATTATTTATCAGTTGGCGATTATGATTGTTAAAGCATTGTGAGGAGATAGGTGGGACAGGGTCAGCCTTTAATCTAAAGGAGTAACAATGCGAGTCGCTCTCATTATTGTTATAATTTTAGTTCTCTTAGAATTAAGATTGTATTCAGAAATTTTGTTTAGAAATTTCACGTATAAAAAAAGCTTATGAGGAGTTCGCGCTCCTCATTTGTCCCAACTGATTGCAATTATATCATATAAATTATTTACATCAAAATATCAAGGGAAAATATGAAAGGGACTATCGTGGTAACTTACAAAATACTATGCAAAGCGGACTTAAACAAAGAACTATCTCTTAATGAACTACTAGAGAATGAGAAAATAGCTAAAATCATCAAAAGCGAATATGCCAAAGGGTTTAGAAACTTGAGTCTAAACGCAGAGCCAAACGAGTCTGTCATCAAGATACAGACACAAAAAGAGTTACATTCATTTGAGGTAGACAAAGATGATTTTGCTGATATCTTAGACTTAGCAGAAGAAGATGCTCAAAATAAAAAGCTCTTAAAAAAAGAGTGTGAGAGAGTAGAACTTGTCGATATCTCTACGAACACCACTCCTTAAGCTTACCCTCTAGGTCTACATGAGTCAGATACAAACGCAGGTCAAACTCTACTTGATGATATGCTGGCTGCATATGCTCACATAGTTTGTAAAAGGCTTTGTTATGCTCTTTTTCTTTAAAGTGAGCGAGTTCGTGAACTACTATCATCTCTAAAAATGCTTCTGGGACATTTTTAAACATAGAAGCGACTCTTATCTCATTTTTTGCCTTGAGTTTAGAGCCTTGCACACGAGAGATAAAGTGATGTGTTCCCAGAGCATTATGTATGACATTTATCTTGCCATCGTAGAGAGTTTTAGAGAGTGGTGGCGATTTTTTTATATAGTCGTTTTTAATATCCATAGTGTATTTAAAAAGTGCTTTGTCATTTTTCATCGTATGCGAAGCGGGATATTTTTCAAGAAGGTGTTTTGATAAATTTCCAGACTCTATGAGTTTTATAACCTGTGTTTGAGTCTGCTCTGGGTAATGGTTGAGATACTTTAGTTTCATCTATTTTAGAAGTTTTTGTATATCTTCACTTATCTCGTGCGGTTTAGTCGAAGAGCCATAGCGTTTGATAACATTTCCTTCTCTATCTACAAGAAACTTTGTAAAGTTCCACTTGATAGCATCCATCCACATAAATCCACCCTGCTCTTTTTTAAGAAACTTATAAAGAGGGTCAGCATTATCTCCGTTGACATCTACTTTTGCGAACATATCAAACTCTACATCATAAGTCTTTTGACAGAAGAACTTTATCTCTTCGTTCGAGCCAGGTTCTTGAGACATAAACTGGTTTGAGGGAAAACCAAGAACCATAAAGTCCTCATCTTTATATGCATCATAAAGTTTTTCTAAACCCTCGTACTGAGGAGTAAAACCACACTTACTCGCTACATTTACTATAAGAAGTACCTGACCCTTATACTGACTCATAGAGATAGTATTTGCATCTATAGTTTTTACATCAAAGTCATATATGCTCATCTCGTCGGCTCCTGCATTTAAAGAAAGAAACATCATCAAAACTACTAAATACTTACAGAATCCAAACATATTTTTTACGATTCTTTCATCTTTCTTTCAAGAAAGTTTGATGTTGGAGTATCAACAGTATTTACATGTAAGAGTAACCATTCTGGTACTTTATATATAAAATTAATCATTTTTTTAAGCTCACCATTTTTCCACTGTTTTCTCGCATAATCAAGATCAGATAAAAAGGTATCATGTGCTGTTTTGTGCATAGTGTATGAAGGGAAATTATACTTCCGCATCAGTACCTCTTCACTCTCAAAATGTTTCTTAACGTGCTCAACATACTCATCTAATTTTGCCTCAAGCTCAGCAGGGTCTGCTTTATGTATATGGTACATAGTTGCAAGTTTGTCAATCTCGTTTAAAATTTTAATTTCACTCTCATGAGTTGCTTGCATCTGCTCAAGACTCATCTCATCAACCTGTTCAATATATACTATAGCCATATTTACTCCTTTTTTATTGCCTAATTCAAGTTAATAGTGTAACATAATACTATCCCTATATAGATGATATATGTCAAGGTCTATCTTCTTATTGGCTCAATACAGTGAAACTTGAACTTGAAGATAGTATGGAACTAAAACTTAAAAACCTAGCTAAAGCGATACAAAGACCTAAAAAAATTTTGATGATAAAGTTTCAAAAGATTTAAAAAATAGATAAACAATGCTAAAAAACTAGTCGGTGAGTTATCTTCATGCTATCCTTATAGAGTATCTGATTGTCGTGCTATTTATGAACTCTATGAAGATCAAATTGTATTAATTGTCATCAAAATCAAACATCGTAAAGATGTTTACATGTAGACTTTCAGCACATACCCCTCTTCCAAAACATTTGCAATCAACTTCTTATCAAGTTTTGCTCTAACTCTTTTGACTAAAGCACGCAAACTATCCATACTTATAGTCCCTTCTCTGTATACACTCTCTTCAATCATTTCATAAGTAACAGTTTTACCAGAGTTACTCAACAAAAGTTGCAGTAATATTTTCTCTTTTTTTGTAAGAGAAAAACCCTCCTTAAGTGAAATATTTTGCAATAAGTCTTGCTCATTGGGTGCTAGTTGTGCTATCTTAATTCGTAATTCTTCAAGATGAAATGGTTTTTTAAGGTAATCCATACAGCCTAATTTATAAGCCTTTTGAAGTGAGTCAATATCTGTGTTTGCACTAATCATTAGAACTTTTGCACTTTTGTTCATCTCATAAATGATACGAAGGAGTTCTAATCCATTTACATTTGGGACATTTATATCTAAAATATACAAATCAAAAACAGTATCTATCCAGTCAAGTACCTTTTGTCCATCAAAAAAGCTCTGCGTTATATGTCCGTCTAATTGTGTTACTTTTTTTATAGCTCTGTTTAGTGCTACGTCATCTTCTAAGAGTAATATTTTCATACTTAATTATACCCTTCTCATATGTCACCTGCATGACATTTAAAGCTATATGAAAACCTTGTACCATCTTCTATACTAGAAGTAAGTTCAATATCTATATCATAACTCTTGGCTATCTCTTTAACTATACTTAGTCCTAAACCATGCCCACCAACAACACTGTTTTCTCTGACATATTTACCAAATATGCCTTTACGATCTTCTATTGGCTGACCCATGTTATGAAATGACAACTCACTAGCGTTTAACTCTACTGTGATGTTTGAGTTTTCACTAGAGTATTTTCACCTTACAAACACTATTTGTTGTGAGTACAATCGTTTTATTCTTTGAAGTCGCAACAGTTCCAAAGTAAGCAACTCTCTCTTTAAGAACATCGCTTAAGATGAGAGTTTCCACTGGGTATGAAAGCTCATCTTTAGTGATAGTAAAACTCATGTCCTCATAAGAGTTTTTAAGAGTCTTGATGGCACTATCTATTTCAAGTGAGTATTCATTATGACCAAACTCCAACTCTCGAAGCTCGTTGTTTAAAGTGATGATGCTAAGTGGTGTTTTAATCTCATGCATAGAACTCTGAACAAACTTGTCTTGTTCTTTAAGTTTTATCTCTTTTTTACGAAGTCTATTTGTTATAATAATGGCAATAATACCAAGAAACATAACAAAAGACATAAAAATATTAAGTGTTTTTAGTTTAGCTTCTAAGTTAGAATTATCTAGTAAAATTGAATAAAGTAATTTTTTACTTTCAAAGATTGGACTCTGTGTCGCTATACTCATTTGAGTATAAGAGACACCCTTTTGATAAAAGTTATGTATGATAAGTTTTTTATGTAACAATTTGTTATTAAGACTAAAACCATCTTTAGTTGTTTTCAAAATATCTTTTAAATTGGGTTTTAATAATAATACATTCTTTAAAATTATCTCAGTTGTAAGTTTGTCATTTATTATAATGTAAGCCTTTACATCTGCAATAGACTCATATTTTTCCAAGGTACTTTGAATTTCTTTTAATCTTTTTGTACTCTTTTTATAGGTATAACTTAGCTGCAAAACTCCCTGCTTTTTTCCTAAAGCATCTACTAAGTACTCATCTGTATAACTAAAAAACTCTTGTGAAAATATCTCAAATAGTGGAGTGCTAACTCCAGTAATCTTTTCTTCATAATGCTTATCAAATACATCTTGTGCAAAGCTTAAATCAAAACCTATATCCTTTACAAAAGTAGAATTTCTTATCACTAAATCTTTATCGGTAATATAGATATTATAGAACTTGTTTTTATCGTTGATAGCATTGTAAATCTCGCTTAAATCTACTAAGAGAGGGTTAACTTTTTTTTCTTTGAGGTATTTCCTGGCTTTTACATGTGCTTTTAAAAGTAAATCTTTTTCTATACTGTGTCTGTACATAAGATTAGAGAGTAAAGCGCTTGTTTGAATCTGAATCTTGTAAAAGAGTATTTTAGTGTCTTTTTCGTAGTTTGTCACTATCTTATCTCGGAGTAATGCATAGGCTATGATACTAAGCAATACAAAGAGAATAATTATAAGGGTAATAAATGATGAGTTCTTAAAATCTTTAATGTCTTGCCTTAGCATTTAATATTTCAAATTTTATCCATATTTAACTAAAAGAAATCCAAATGTCATACTATTGACATTTCAACTTAGTAATATGTGACAGATTAAAACTAAGGACAATAGATGGAAATAAAAAAATCAATAAAAATAATAGCACTCTCAGTAGTAGCTAGTATGCTTTTTGTGGGGTGTGGAAGTAGTGATGACGGTACAGCGGCACCAGTTGCGGCTTCACTTACAGGTACATTTGTAGATGCACCAGTACAGGGTCTTACATATAAAACAGCTTCTCAAAGTGGTTTTACTGATGCAAGCGGTCAGTTTAAGTACCTCTCAGGAGAAGAAGTAGAGTTTACACTTGGTAATCTTTCTTTAGGAAAAGGTACGGCAGGTGCACTGATAACTCCGTATACCATAGCTGAGAACAATGATACAGCAACAAACATCGCTCTTCTTTTACAGAATTTTGATGGGAACAGAAGTAATGGTGGTGTTCTTGACTTGTCAAAATTACAAGACTTTAATTTCACAGCAACTGATTTTAATTTAAGTGCTTTGCCTGCAACTATTAAAGGAAAAATAGATGTACTTTTTGCAGACAATAGTTTTACTGCATATAGAGATGATACAAACAATACTGTTTTAGATGAAACTGCTGTTAAGTCTGCTATGGATACTTACATAGAAAGTAGTTCAATAGAATATGACAAAAAATTCACTCAAGCATATTTAGATAATCAAGATTTTTATGCCATTGATGACCTTGGTCCTTTAATCATGAGGTTTAATGACGGGCAACTCTATTATGCTGGGGATAGTTACGAAGATAATAATAGTGTTCTTGTTGTAGGTGCAGGCTATGATGGAAACTTTACCATAGATGTGTCAGGAGTAGCGGCATATACTCTAGTGGATGGTACTATTTCTATTGGGTACAGTGGTGGTGCAGTCACTATTTCTACAACTGTAACTGAATTAACTGATGATTATGTCAAAGTCTCTCAAACAGATGGAACTGAAATAAGAACTGCTACTTGGTATAAAGATAAAACAGCTGCTATATCAAATAGTATCACTTCTCAACATGGTTTTGGAGTCGAATGGATTAAGGGGAAAAGTTTCTTTCTTAATTTTGACGATGGGACTTATGAAATGAAATTTGAAAATGGCTTTCGCAAGATATATGATCCTAGTGGAAATGTCGTTGCGAACAATACTCCATATACAATTGATGCAAATGGCCAAACTGTAGTAGATGAAAGTACTCTTGGTAATGGCGATCAAATTTCAAAAATTATTGCAGTAGAAGGTGACAAAATAACTGTTAAAACTTGGAATGCTCCTACTTATTCAATTGACACAGCTACAACTCAGGTTAGATATCTCACAAAAGAGGCAGCTATAGCAGCACTAGCAGCCATCTAGTACTTACATTGATATAATTTCCTTCACTCTTACCCTTTACAAGGTGCTACAGCACCTTGTGGTGAGGCTGAAGCCACACATCCTATTGGCTAATATAGTTCACCTATTAACTTATCACTTTTATCAGTCATGCTAACTCTATAAATATTTTCCATTGCAAAGTGTCATACTTTTAACCAAACTCATAAAAATATACTAAGATTTTAAAATATAGAAAAACCTAAATGAAAATGGGGTATAATAAATGAGTAAAAAAGATAGACTAAAAGAAGATATAGCAATTTTACGAGATGAGTATAAAAATTACTTTATAGTTATCATGACAATATTAACGGGTAGTTTTACTACTTTTTATCAAGTAATGATGGGTGATGTCCCATTACTAGTTTTATTTATTGCTTGTAGTGGAGTGCTTTTAGCTACTTTTGTTACAATATTATTTAAAAGAAAAAGACTAAAAATTGATGAAAAATTAGCTCAATTAGAGGAGATAAAATAATGGAAACTTTAGGATTCTTAGGAATGCTTTCAACACTTGTTGTTGTAGCTTATTTAGTATATATTATGTCAAAACCACACAAGATGCATTCATAATATTTACAAAACCCAAACACTAAACTTCTTTCCTTTGATTTTTCCGTTTTTGAGAGCTTTCTCAGCCTCATCTATAAAACGAGTCTCTATTGCTACATAAGCTTGTCTATCATAGATATCTATTTTCCCTATACTACTACCTTTTAAACCAGCATCGCCAGTTAATGCACCGAGTAAATCGCCTGCACGGAGTTTGTCTTTTTTTCCACCTTCTATGACTAGTGTTACGAAAAGTGGTTTAAGTTGAAAATTTGTACTGCCCTTTAGGTCTGTGTCATCTAAAAAGCTGCGTTTACCATCTTGGTATTCATCTGCTTTTTCCTGCTCATAAGAAGTGTAGAGAGTTATAGCTGTTCCCTCAGCTCCAGCACGACCCGTTCGCCCTATACGGTGAGTATACGTCTCACGACCATGAGGGATGTCATAATTTACAACCATGCTCAACTCTTTTATGTCAAGTCCACGAGCCGCTACATCAGTTGCTACTAAGATAGGGCAAGATTTGTTTGCAAACTGTACTAAAACATCATTTCTCTCGTACTGTTCTAAATCTCCGTGAATGGCAAGTGCATCTATCTTTCTCTTTTGTAAGTTCTCTGCTAAGTCTCGGGCTTCTGCTTTTGTGTTTGTAAAAACGATGACATTATCAGGAGTAAACTGTGAGAGGATTTTTACAAAAGTATCTTCTTTAGAAGTTGTTGCATAAAACTCTTCTGTTATCTTGTTTGCAACTTCAACTGAAGTTGTTTTGACACTTACAGCATCATTTTGTATACGCTTACTTATGTTTAAGATCTCAGCATCATAAGTCGCAGAAAAGAGTAGTGTCTGTTTCTCCTTAGGAGTAAACGCCATCACCGCTTCAACCTCTTCTAAAAACCCCATATCTAACATTCTATCTGCTTCATCAAGGACTAATGTTTTAAGGTTAGAGAGTTCTAAACTCTCTTTGTTTAAGTGCTTTAAAACGCGACCAGGAGTACCAACGATGATATGTGCTTGATGTTCAAGCGAGCCTAACTGACGTCCAAAACTCTCTCCACCTGTCAGCATCAAAATCTTGATGTTATGTTTAAACCTAGCAATACGGCGAAGTTCTTTTGCTACTTGGTCTGCCAGTTCTCGTGTTGGGCATAAAAGAAGAGCCTGAACACGAAACCTTTTGACATCGAGTTTTTCGAGTAGCCCAATACCAAATGCTGCAGTCTTTCCACTTCCTGTTTTTGCCTCAGCGATAACATCTTTGCCTTCTAGTATAAGAGGGAGAGTTTGTTCTTGTATGGCTGTGGCTTCTTTATATCCAAGGGAGTCTAGTGTTGTAAGCATTTCGGGTGAGAGAGTCAGGTCTTTAAATGTCATAGGATTATCTTTTTATGAAATTATACCCTTATTCTTAAACTGATACATCATAAGTGAAGCTGCAACACCAACATTAAAACTTTTTACACCCTCTTGCATCTCAATAGTAACTATTTCATCACAAAGAGAGAGTATGTCCTCTGCTATGCCTCGCCCCTCATGTCCCATGACAAGTACCCATTTTTTTGGTGTTTTCACATTCCAAAGAGGAGTTGAATTTTGTGCCACTTCTGCTGCAAAAACTCTGTACCCTTTTGCTTGAAGTTCAATTATACTTTTTTTTATATCTTTATGTATATGTGTTTTAATCATAGTAGAGTGTCCCATAGAAACACGAAGTGCTCTTCGGTTAAAAGGGTGTGGCGTTTCATTTGCAAAGACAAGCGAGTTTACACCAAGAGCCGCACAACTTCGTACAATTGAGCCAACATTTTCAGCCGAAGTTATGCCATCAAGCAACAAAACCTCATCTCCCAGCTCATCCATAGCAACATCACGAGGACGGATTCCGTGCATCATGCAGTTATGGTGTATCTTGTGCCCTACTATCTTTTTCATCTCTTCTTTTGTTGTGAGATATTTTAGAGGGATATTTTTATCTAAAAGGAAGTCAGAAAATTCATCATAGTACTCTTGAGTAGCGAGCATGCTTTTTACCTCTACACCTGACTCTAAAACAAGATTTACC
Source organism: Sulfurimonas sp. (assembly GCA_026987995.1). Classification (GTDB taxonomy): domain Bacteria; phylum Campylobacterota; class Campylobacteria; order Campylobacterales; family Sulfurimonadaceae; genus Sulfurimonas. The sequence goes on from JALSMC010000175.1 coordinate 14,214, forward strand.
ACTTTTGGCGAATCTGCTATAAAACTGCCATCTTCTCTAAACGCAGACTCTCTGAGTGAAGAGTAGATTTCTAGCTCTTGTATTGCAACATTATCTATTTTTAAAAGCATTTTTGTTGTGGCTTTTCAAAACTGTTTACATCCTGCATCGCTTGAAATACAATCGTCTCTAGCTCTATATTATGCTTTTTCTCAAAAGCATTAATCGCATCGCTATCACATGCTTCTATATCTCGTACAAGTTTAAATATTTCACCCAAAATGCCTTTATCCTCAAGTATGGCATCACATACCTCTTGTGATACATTTATATCTTCAAGTATTGTTTCAAGAGATACAGAAAACACAGTATCAATCAGAGACAGAACTCCTACAAAGTAAGCTTCTCCAAGCATATTACTTCTAACATTTGGTTGCAATGCTTTTAAAATATTTTCCATAAGTTCTGTTCTATGTTTTACCATCAGCATAAGAGGGGATTTTTTGTTTGAAGTAACTGACTTCGAGTATATCATGAGCATTAGCCACTGTCCAAGAGGTATACGACCTACAAGTGTCAAGACATGATGAATAGATGCTATTTTGTTCCTAAAACTAAAAGAGCCTGAGTTAATAAACTGTAAAAGCTGTACTGTTATCTCATGGTTTAGCTCAAACTCTTTTGTGATTTCATCTATATTTACATCTTGCATTAAAAGGTTATAAAGCTTTAAAACTGCCACTTGGGATGGTTCGTACTCTGCATTTTCTAAAATCTTTGGTTTTGAAAAAAAGTAGCCTTGAAACCAGTCACATCCGAGTTCTTTTGCCTCTTCATATGCAAAGAAATCCG
>JALSMC010000176.1 GCA_026987995.1 Sulfurimonas sp.
ACTCAAAGAACTTAAACTTCCTTATGAGTTTTACACAGATGATGACATCAAAAACCGTTACATCTATGTGGAAATCTCTCGGGGTTGTCCTTTTGAGTGCGAGTTTTGTCTCTCTTCTATGGATGAAAAAGTACGAGCTTTTAATTTAGAAGAAATTTTAGAAGAGTTTGAGAAGTTATGGGTGCGAGGAGCTAGAAACTTTAAGTTTGTAGATAGAACTTTCAACCTCAACATGAAAGCAGCAAATGCCATCTTAGACTTCTTTTTAGCCAAAGAGCCACCTTATTTTGCACACTTTGAAGTTATTCCTGACCATTTCCCAGAGTCACTGCGTTCTAAGATAAAAGAGTTCCCAAATGGGGCATTGCAACTTGAAATTGGTATACAAACACTTAACACTGAGGTCGCAAAAAATGTTTCACGAATACTAAAAATGGATAAAATAGAACAGAACATTGCCTTTTTAGAAAATGAGACAACAGCACACATACACCTTGACTTAATAGTCGGTCTTCCAGGGGAATCTTTAGAGAGCTTTGGCGCTAACTTAGACAAGCTGATGAGTATGAGCTCTTGTGAGATACAGATAGGTATACTCAAAAAGCTCTCAGGGACTTACATCAAACGCCATGACGAAGACTTTGCTATGGTTTATAGTAACATTCCTCCTTATGACATCTTGAGAAACAAAGATTTATCTTTTAATGATATTCAGATTATGAAGCGTTTTGCACGCTTTTGGGACTTGACATACAACAGTGGAAACTTTAAAAAGTCTATAGAGCTTTTATGGAAAAATGAATCTGTATATGAGAATTTTTATGCATTTGGACTTTGGATATATGAGCAAACTGACTCTACATGGAAGATTTCATTGCAGCGTTTAGGGGAGCTTCTTTTTGGCTACCTAACAGAGGTAAAAAAACTTGATAAACAGAGTGTAGCAGATGCAATGCTTGATGATATGATGAAGTTAAAAGGTAGAGCTGTGCCTTTATACTTAAAGCCATTTGCGGGAGACTTTATAGCAAATGCGAAGAGTGGCACATCAGGCTTTAACAAACGCCAAGCTTAAAAGCCTCGTGAGTTTAAGCCTTTTGTAATAGCATCATTAATCTCTATTTTGTAGTGTGGATTTTTTTTCTCCAGCTCTCTGTTAAACTTTAATACTATCTCTTTTGATGTATGAGGATGACGACAAATTCTCAAAAGCATTTCTGAATAAATATCAAAATCAGGATGTGAACGCATACCTAGTTTTGCATGTATAGTTCCATGGTGTTTTAAAACAGACTCTACTGCCAAAGAAAGTTCCTCTGTAGTGGAGTGTTTATCTTTTATAATTTCTAGTAAGTCATGTAAGCTTGGATATTCTCGAGTATACTGTTTTTGTGTTTTTTTCACTTTCTCTATATGTTTCTTCTTTTTAGGAATATATAGCAAGAAAAAAACCAAAAAGGCAAGTATAACTATAAGCCCTAGAAACGATTGTATGAGTAGTGTTATATCCATTTAGTTCGACCTCCAAGGAGTTCTAGCATATCTGTTTAGGTCAAGAAGTCCTGCTTTGATAGGGTCTCTACTTTTTTCATACTCTATAAACCAGTCATAAATTTTCCAAAAATCTTTGTCACTTCTACTCACAAAATATTTTTGAAGTCTTTTAAAATCCCCACTTGTGCCTTGCATATTCTTCATCAGTTGAAGGAAATCTTCTATATCCTCTTCTTTTACTACAACAAAAGCATTAGGGTAAGAACCAACCTGCTCTTCTATAATGTCCATTGTATCTTTATCAGCATTAAGGACACTCTCTCCATTAAAAAGAGAGTTTACATTATCGTGCCATCTATTTATGACTAAATTACTTGTTACAAATGTACCATCTTCCATATCAATTCTTAGAAATATATTATTAGCCTGAGAATCTGTCATATATTTTATAAAACCTGAACCTGCTTGAGTGATAGAGCGAGCACCCTCAATTATATCTTCTTCAGAGTTAAATACTCTTGGCATCACAGGCTCGGAATCACCATATCTAATGTAATTTAAATGATCAAACTTAATATCTATACTCTTTAGTATATGCTCTTCTACAACTTTTTCAATAAACTCTGTTTTAGGATTTGTTTTCGTATAATGAATTCCACTTGGTACATGCATCTCTTCTATAG
>JALSMC010000177.1 GCA_026987995.1 Sulfurimonas sp.
CAAAGTACTCTTCTATTATCTCAGCTTTATAACTTACACAAAGCACTATGTTTATGAAGCCATATTTTTTGAAGTTGAGTATGATGGTCTCTAGTATAGGCTTATTTCCCACTTTGAGCATCGGTTTTGGAGTGTTGTCTGTCAGTGGTCGTAGTCTAGTACCCAAGCCTCCAACCATCAAGACAACTCTATTTGTCTTCACTTTAGGAGCGAGAAGTTCATCTATAAGCTGTATGCCTGCAATCTTACCATGTTCATCAACCATAGGTATCTGATGGAGTTGTTTTTGTAGAGCTATCTCCATGATATGCTCTTTAGTATCATTAACACTGCAAAGGGTAGGAGTCGTGTAGATAATACCCTCTATACTATCTTCTAAGCTAAGGTTATCAAGTAAACCTCTACGTATATCCCCATCTGTCAAAGTACCAAGCAGTACCTCGTTCTCATCCACAACAAGAGCTATCTGCATAGCCCCTTTATCTATCACAAGCAGTGCTTCTTTTATAGTCGCCGTTGGTTTTAGTAGTAGTTTTTTGTAGTTATTCATTTGTATTATCCTCTAACAAATTAAGTAAATTTTCACTTATTTTTTCAGCACTAGGAAGAAATTTTTTTAAGTTACTTGGCAGTGTTTCCGTTAGTTTATAAGTAGATACACCTATTGGTTGATTTATATCCTTTAAAGCATACTCAACTGTGGTTCTTTTTTTCTCTTTGCAAATTATAATACCGATGCTTGGGTTTTCATCTTCTAGCTTAATAGTATCGTTAAGTACTGCAAGATAAAAGTTCATTTTACCTACAAATTCTGGTTTAAATTTTCCTATTTTAAGCTCTATGGCTATTAATGATTTTAATCGCCTATGGTACAGAAGTAAATCGATAAAGTACTCTTCATCATCCAGCTCTAATTTGTATTGATTACCGACAAAGGTGAAGTCTGTCCCCATTTGAGATAAAAATTCTCTTATTTTGTTTATAAGTCCTATCTCTAAATCTCGTTCACTATAATCATCTCCAAGCTCTAAAAAATCAAAATTGTATTCATCTTTTACTGCTAGTTTAGCTTGATGTTTATATTTTTCGACTATAGTTTTATCAAAATCAGTTTGATTTAACAAAAACTTTTCATAAGATCTATTCTCTATATGATTTATTAACACATCCTTAGTCATACCAAATTTAATAGTTGTTTTAATATAAAATTCTCGCTCAAGATTGTCTTTGCATTTTTGAAAAATAACAACATTCTTTGTCCAGCTAATTTCTCCAACTAATGGTTGGAGTTTTGGATTTTCATGATATTCAAGATAAAACTGTCTCATGTTCCATAAGTTCTGCACTGAGAACCCTTTCATCCCTACAAACTCTTTTCTAAGTTCATCAGACAAGTTTTTAACTACAGATTTTCCCCAGCCGAACTCTTCTTGTTTAGAAACTATATCCTTGCCTATGCTCCAGTAAAGATTTATTAACTCTTTATTTACTGATTTTAAAGCTTCGTATTGTGCTGAAAGTATCTTCTCTTTTATATCTTTTACAAAGAGTGAAAAGTGATTAGTGTGTAGACTCTCTATAATATTTCCTTCAAAAGCACAAAACTTTCAGCGTATTCGCATCCAGCAGTAGCATCCTTATCTATCATCAGAAGTACTTCTTTTATGCTTGCCGTTGGTTTTAGTAGTAGTTTTTTGTAGTTATTCATCAGCTATTCCCTAGTTTTATATCATAAAAAGATTTTTTGAGGATATTTTTAATATCACTGTTTTTAACTATTTCTTTTATTTCTTTACTTGCTCCACCCTCACCGTAAGGATTCTTCACACTTTGCAAACTCTCTTGAAATTTAACGGAGTACAACTTTTTAAAGGCTTCTTCTATAGAGTGCTTGGATGCATCACAAGATATAACGCTATCAGCCATTATTCGCCCCTTTTGCCTATCTCCAATATTTATAGTTCCTATTTGAAATGAGGGTGCCTCTGCTAGTCCACTTGAACTATTCCCTACCATAACATCCACATACTGCAATGCACTCAGGTATCGTAACTGTCCTAATGATGTAAAGCCTACTGACTTATGAGAGTTTTTACTTACGTACACATCTATCATAGAGTTGATAATTCTTCCATCTGTATCACTATTTGCTTTGGTAAAAAT
>JALSMC010000178.1 GCA_026987995.1 Sulfurimonas sp.
AACTTTCATCTTTTAACTTCAAACCAGACAAGTCAGCTAAAGAGCCTCTGAAGTAACCATAAAACCTATTGCTATTTAGATACTTCTGTGCTTTAGCAGTTTTAGACTTTTTGAGATGTAGCTGTAGTTCTTCTTCATTTTTTTGAGCACTCACGAGTTTATAAGGAGTGTTAATATCAAAGTCACTAAAAAGTTCTTTATCCCACTCACCATCTTTTTTGACAAAGAGATAAAGCTCTTCATTTTGTAGATACAAATCTTGTAAAGAGTCAAAATCTTTATGTATCTCGTCAAGTAGTTTGTAGCGTTTGAGTTCTAACTCTTCTATTTGTTCGATAATATACTTATGTAAAACAACATTTTCTAAGTTATCATCATTTATAAGAGCGAGTCTACCTTTAAATGGTTTCATCTCACTTGGTTTATTATATTTGTTGAGTATTATTTTTCCAGATACAGCAAATTTCGAGATGTAAGTAAACTCCTCCGTATCGTTCACCCCAACCCAAACAGCTTCACTAATATGACCAACACTAATGTCAGTAACTAACTCCTCAGCAACAAGAAAACTAGGTTTAACACCAGTATATACGGTAGGATGCATAAATTTTTTTATGGCTTGACTGACATTAAATTTTTCCATATACTCACTCATCATGTTTTTCTCAAATTTTACTCACTTTGCCTTGACTAAAAGGACTTATAAATAAGTTAATAGTTATGTTTTATAATAGCCACTATTTACTTATGCGTTTTAAAGGTGACCGTAGTATACTAGCAGAAAATTAAAAGGTATAATTTATGAGTATGGAAAAAGCAATATTAGCAGGTGGATGTTTTTGGGGTATGCAGGATTTGATTCGTAAGCAAAAAGGTGTTATCTCTAGCAAAGTAGGCTACACTGGAGATGAAACACTTCCAAACGCGACATACCGTAACCATGGTACTCATGCTGAAGCAGTTGAAGTGATTTTTGATAATGAAATAACGACTTATAGAAATATACTTGCTTTTTTCTTTCAAATCCACGATCCATCTACACTTGATAGACAAGGAAATGATAGAGGTACGGCGTACCGTTCTGAAATATTTTACACAAATGAAGCACAAAAAGAAGTGGCACTTCAAACTATTAAAGATGTAGATGCTTCTGGTCTTTGGCCAGACTCAGTTGTGACTCCCGTTACACAGGCGAGTGACTTTTGGGATGCTGAAGATGAACACCAAGACTACTTAGAACATTTTCCACATGGATATACATGTCACTTTATTCGGGATGAGTGGGTTTTACCTGCATCGTCTTAATAGAAAATTTTAGAAATTTTTGCAATAATTACATATTAAATAAAAAGAGGCATAATGCATACATCTCAAATAGCAATACCAGTACTAGAGGGTTATAAAAATGAAAAACTTAGTGGAGAAAGAGTCGACTTTTTAATAGCGCAAGCAAATGAACAACTCGAAGAACTATCTCAAAAACCAGAAATATATAGTGACTTTTTAAAGAAAATAGATGCACCAGAGAAGCTAGATAATATTATTTTATGGATACTCCTCTTGTCAAATGAAACTATATGTGAAGACTATATAGATGAGTTTAAAAAAGACTTTAGAGACATTATTCCTGTAAGTGATTTAGCTGATTTACTTCTTCATGTTGTCTACTTAAAAAAAGTGCAAAACATTGAAGTAGATGGGATTGACTATTTACTAGAGTATGACAAGGAGTGCATGGAAGAAGTAGACCAGTTTGCGTTTACAAATGCACTACTTTACATCCAAAAATCAAAAGAAGTTGAGATGGAATTCTAAAATGAAAGTAGATAAATATGATGTCTCAGCACAATCGGGTATAGCATTATGGGTTATAGTAGAACACACAACTGATATTAATAGTGTTAAGTTGCAAGATGGCTATGCAATAAAAGGATTTGTGGAAACATTTGACTTCACTAGTAGTTCAGATCATACATTGAAGTATGAAGTAGCGATGGACTGCCTGAATGAAAAAGGATATTATTTCGGAACAAATAATGTAGGATGTCAACTTTAAAAATATACAAAAAGATAAGATTTAAGGAATAAAAATAATGATAGATTCAGTAAAATTATTAGAAATATCAGCAGAGTGGGGAAAAGAAATAAGAGAGCAAA
>JALSMC010000179.1 GCA_026987995.1 Sulfurimonas sp.
CAAACTACTTCAAGAACAAAATGAAAAACTACAGTTTAAAGTAGAAAAACTTGAAGGCGAAACAAGAATGCTTCGTGATCAAAAAGAGTTGATGCTTATAGAAGAGAGAAAAAAGATAGAAGCTATCTATAAAGAAAAAGATGAACAGCTTAAAAATATTCTTTCTACACTCTCTACTCAGTTTTTACAGCTTCAAGAAAAACCAGCTGAGATTGTAGAACTTAGTGAAGCTGTTGAAGTGGAGATAGAAGAGTTAAATGCTCCTAAACAGAAGTCAATAATATCTTTGAAGAAATACTTAAAATCAAAAAATTATTCTCAAAAGAAGTCAAAAAAAATAAGTAAAATCTTTGAAAAGAAAGTAAAAAAAGATGAAAGGATTACTAAGATAGAAGGGAAAATATACCTAGATCTTAGCAAATATGATTACTTGGACTTACTCTCTTAGTGGGAGTGAACAGAATTTCTTCCTGCTGCTTTTACCATATAAAGATTTTTATCTGCAATCATTATGTACTCATCTAAAAAACTATGTTTAAAAGATTCTTCAGGTTTTATCTCTACCATTCCAATGCTGACAGTGGCTTTGATTAAACTTCCTTCATAAGCTAGTTCTACTTGAGAAAAACTTTTTCTTAGGTTATCTAAGACTTGAAAGCCTTTTTCTTTACTCAGAGCAGGAAGCATGATAACAAATTCTTCGCCACCATAACGAATGATAATGTCTGAATTACGTATATTTTTTTTAACAGTATCTACAAAAAGTTTTAAAACTTTATCTCCTGCTATATGCCCATGCTTGTCATTAATAATTTTAAAATAATCTAAGTCACACATAGCGAGAACAAAGGGGTTACTCGTTGCTAATGAAAGTTCATACTGATTTTCAAATACAGCCTTAAGTGCATTCCGGTTGAGTGCTCCTGTGAGGCTGTCTTTACTTATCTTTTTATTTATAAGTATCTGATCAAGTAGAGCTAGTTCAGTTCCGATGCTAAGGGACATAAGCTCACATTTTTCTAAATAGGTGATGAGTATATGGTACTCTTCTTTTTCTAAAATAGTATAAATTTTATGTGCAAAGGTGTGGAGGTTTTTATGAACATTGATTATAGAATTATATTTAGAATTATTCTGAATAATCATTTTGGCTTCATTTTTGAGCCATATCCCAAATTTACAGTAACTAGGGTCAAGTTCTGGAAAGTTGCTAGTATCTCGATTTTTTATATGTCTTGCAAGAGCAGAGAGCCAAATAAGATGTGATTCATAGTGCTGAATGATATTTCTCTCAACTAAATCACTTAGAGAACTTTGTCGTATATTATTTCGATTTATGAGTACATCGAGATATTCTGTTAGATAAATTTGGGCAATTTTATTGTTGATGCTTTTAAAAAGTTTCATAGAGTTTATGAGCTCATCTGAAGAGAGTTCAGCGGTGCATATGTTAGCAATGATAAAGTTTTCTAAACCATATACTTCATTTGAAACAACTATATAAGGAATCTCTCGTGAGAGTTTAAAGTGAGCAAGTTCTTCAAATACCTCAAGAAGTTCTTTCTTTTGAAACTCTCTTTTAAAAATTGTAAAGATCTTTTTATAGTACTTATATGTAGGTCTATGCTCTTGTGTGTCACCGAAAGAGATACAGCTAGTATAGGTATCTATAAACTCATCTATATCGATACTGTTTTTTTGTAAAGCTACTGAAAAGTCATATTGCATTGTATCCCTTTATGTTTATAAATCATCCAGTTTAAGAGTAAGGCCTTTAAGGTGAGAGATAGGATGAGAATAAGCTATTCCTGGTCCTTCTCCTGTCAAGTCAAGTTCGTCAACAACTGCTTTGATGATATCATCAACTCTTTTACTTTGTGTTATAAACATAAGGTTAGAGTCTGATTCTCCTTCATGAAGACGATTAAAGAGGTTCTCAAGTTTTTCAAGTCCCATACCTCTGGCTTTAGTGATAGTTACTCCTCTTGCACCAGCATTACGAGCTGCCACAAGTGCTTGTTCTTCTTTGTCTATAGGTACGATGATGTGAACAGCTGAAAAAGGCATATCATAAGAGTGGCGTTTATCTGTTCCTTGTATGTTGATGGTTGAGAGGTTCATATTGTGTACATCTTCAAGTGCATGACGT
>JALSMC010000180.1 GCA_026987995.1 Sulfurimonas sp.
CGATAGCTCTATATCTATCTTGAGTACCTTTTGGTACTGTAATATCTGCAGGTGTGATTTGAAGTGAGCCTATCGTTGCTGCTGTAATGTTCAACTCTGCACTATTACTTGTTTTGCCATCATAAACAGCGGTAATCTGTGCTATTCCTATTGCTTTAGCGGTGACAATACCACCTTTTGCTCCTACTGAACTTATAGTAGCTTTTGTTGTGTCACTACTCTTAAATGCTGCAAATAGAGTTAAATCATGCTTAGAATTATCAGAGTATATTCCAACTGCTTTATATTTATACTGCACACCAACAGGAAGATTGAGCTTCGTTGGAGTGAGTACTATAGAATCTAGTGTGGCATTTGTAACATTAACGATTACTTCATTACTTCTGTTTCCATTGAGTGTTGCTGTAACTATTGTCGTTCCTACAGAGAAGGCTTTTGCATAATTTGCTACAGAAGAGTTAAAGTCACCTACAGTTATATTTGAAGAGTGCCAAGTCACTTCATCAGTCACATCTTTTGCAACTCCATTGAGTTTATCATAAGCAAATGCTCGAAATGCACCCTCTGTTCCTACTGGAACTTCTAAAGCACTAGGTGTTATTTCAATTCTTATAGTTTTATCAATATACCTAGCATTGTCACTTGTACATCCAACAAAAAGGTAGAGTGATGCGAAAAGAAAAATTATATATTTTAAAGTTTTCATTATCTATCTTTTAATGTTATCATTCTTTTATCTTCTCGATAAAATTCAACAAAAATATTTCTATTTTTTGCACGGTGTTCTTCTGTCAAGTTATCAAAAAGAGTCTCTTTATCACCCCTGTAATTCACCTGAATTCGGCTTTTATCTATACCTTTGTTTATGAGAAAATTTCTTGTGGCAATTGCTCGTCTTCGGGATACTTCAGTATTGTTTTTACTGCTTCCTTTAGCATCAGCAAATCCTGTAATTCGAACTTTATACTTAGGGTATTGCTGTAAAAACTCTACTGTATTAAAATTTGGAACCTGTAACATATCTTCAATTTTAAACTTGTTATAGTCATAGTTCAGTGCAAAGTCAAACTTATAAGGAACACAACCACACTCAGTTACTGGTGCATTCTCTAAAGTGCCAGGACATCTGTCATATAGAGTTATAACTCCATCTCTGTCTCTATCTGTTGCACACCCCTTCTCATCTACTGGTGCTCCTGCAATAGTCTCCTTACACTCATCATAAAGATTTATAACACCATCAAAATCATCATCTAAACTACAGCCATAACTATCCACATCTGAACCAAGTGGAGTATTTATACAGTAGTCTTGTGAGTTAAGTACACCATCTGCATCATCATCACCATCAGTCGATGTCGTCGCACCAAATCTATAGACTAAGCCAAGCATTGCACTCATAGAGGATTGGTCTTCTAATGTTGTTAACTTATAATAGCCACCAATAACTGTTTCGATATTGTAGCTATCATATCGTAGTGACAGATCAAGAGCCCAATTTTTATTAAGATAAAAATCTACACCACCTTCAAGTGTGAGATTAGCACTATATGTGTTCTCATCTAATGCTTCAGCTGTAGAGACAGGGCTTGTTTTTCTATTCATATATGCAAGACCAGCACCAAAAGAGAGATAAGGTTCTATCCACTTTTCATCTAAGGTAAAATCATGCCTCAATCCAACACTCGGTATATAAAAATTTCTATCTTCATAAATAATTGAAGAAAAATCAATATAGGGCTTTAAAAGTGCATCATTACCATTGTTAAAAACAGCACGAAGTGCAAAGTTGTAGCCACTTGTGTCCAATTCCTTAATATTGCTAACTCCACCCTTATCATCTGTTCTATTTGTAAAAGCATTTGCATACCCGAGTTTCAACGAAAGGGTATCTACTACAGGCAAGATTTTTTGCGATTTTTTCCCAAGCTCATCGTAGGGTATTCTTGTTTCATTACTAAAGAGTGAGCTAGATGAAAGTGCACATAATAAACTGAAGGTGAGAAGTGTTTTTGTCATAAAATTGTCCTTAAAAATTAAGGAGTATTATAACATATCACACAGCTAAGTAGATCAAATATTTAATAAAAAAATATAAAGATGAGGGGGGGGGGAGAAGTAGTCTTCAAAGACCTAAAAGCCTTTGAAGGAAGAGGTTCTAAACGCGAGCGTAGTTTACAGAAAGGCATGCTTCAAGAGCCGCTAGTTCTGTAAGTGATTTTTCACATACTGCATTGTCTACTAAGATGACTGCAAGTGCTTCATTTTTGTCATTTCTAGCTAGTGAGAAGTCTGCAATATTTACATTGTTACTTGCTAAAACAGAACCGATACTTCCAATAACACCAGGAACATCAGAGTTTTTAAACATAATCATATCGCCACGAAGTGCAACATCAATGTCAAAACCATCGATGTTCACTAAACGCTGTACATTATCATCAAAAATAGTAGCAGAAATAGTTGTAGTACCTTCGCTTGTTGTAAGTTTGATAGTAATAAGGTTTTTATATACACTTGAATCAACACTAGCTTCAGATTCGATTTTTATGCCTTTCTCTTTTGCAACGAACTCTGCGTTTACATAGTTTATAGTGTCACCTGAGTTTTGACTCATAGCTCCAACTGCAACAAAAGTAGAGAGTGATTCAACATACTCAGCTATATCACCGTGACCTGTAACTTTGATACTAATGATTTGAGACTTACTCATTTGAGACTCTAAGAAACCTATTTTTTGTCCCATTTCTAAGAATGGCTTCACAAAAGAAGGAATAGTTGATTCATCTATTGGTAAGTTCATTGCATGAGGATAAGCTATACCTTTTGCTGCTTCTATTGCATTGTTAGCGGCCTGTGTACCGATGTTGTACTGAGATTCAAATGTATTTGCACCAAGGTGAGGAGATACAGTAACATTATCAAGGTCTAAAAGTGGATGGTCAGTAGCAGGCTCTTTGTTAAACACATCTATACCAGCGAAACGAATCTTACCATTTTGTAAGTACTTCAAAAGTGCATCTTCATCATACAGACCACCACGAGCACAGTTAATAACGACAACACCATCTTTCATTTTAGCAAACTCAGAGTCGTTAATCATACCAACAGTCTCTTTGTTCTTAGGTGTATGAATAGTGATAATATCACAAGCTAAAATATCTTCAAAGTTTTTCGTATAAGTCATATCAAGGTCAGTAACCTTAGATGGGTTAATATAAGGGTCAAAAGCAACTATGTCCATCTCAAACGCAGCTGCACGTTTAGCTACACGAGAACCAATGTTACCAAAACCGATAACACCTAGTTTTTTCCCTTTCATCTCATAACCGTACCATTTTTCACGTTTCCAAATACGTTGGTTTTTAAGATGATCATGAGAGTATGGAAACATTCTCATACATGAGAGCATATGAGTCATAGTAAGCTCAACTGCTGCTATAGTGTTTGCAGTAGGTACATTCATAACAATGATACCTTGTTTAGAACATCCAGGAATATCTACATTATCAACACCAACACCAGCACGAACAACAGCTTTAAGGTTTGTTGCATTTGCTAAAAAAAGATCATCAACATCAGTTGAACTTCTTGTTATTGCTACATCAGCATTTGGAAGAATCTCAGTCTTTAGTTTATCTTTTGGCTCATCTGCTGCCATGATAAAATTAATATTTTCATCATCTTCTAACATTTTGAGTCCAGCTTCGTGGATATGGTCACATACTACAACTGTATATTTTTTCTTATTTGGCATTTAGTATTCCTCTTTATATGGCTTTATTATCGCCGAAATTTTATAATTTTTTAGTACTTTAACTAAGTTTCGTAATTTATCAACATTTTGTGAATAAATAAATAAATCTATATCTGTTTTATCTTTCTTAAGATAATATTTAAGTTGATGATTTCTAAGTTCCTCTTTGAGACAAAACAATTGATATGGGTCTAAAAGTTTTGCGGACAACTTATATGTTATAGTTTTAGTTATTTTTTCTTCTAAGTCAACTTTTACATAGACTTCATTTACTGGATAAAAATAGCCTTTTCTCTCTGACTCTCCAAATTTATCTAACCATATTTTTTTTGGTTTCACTTGTGCTGGCTTGTCGCCTAAGGATAGAGGTTGTGTCTCTATATAAACTTCATTTGAGTTAATAGAAATGAGAAAAAAGATGATAAAAATAGCTACTCCAACTGCTATGAGAGGAGTGAGCCATTTTAAAATCTTTTGCATTTACAAATTCTTAGTTGAATTTGTCTTTGATTAAGTCACCTAAAGAGTGTGACTCATTATCATTAATCTCTTCAAGCATTGCTTGATTTTTAATGTAGTCTAATTTTTTAACAGATAAACGGATACGATCACGTTTAGTATCGATGTTAGCGATTGCAGCTTCTATCTCTTGACCAGCTTCTAACTCTTCTTTTACAAGTGGAGTTAAATCTTCATCACGGATGAGTGCATCAACACCGTCTTCTAAAGATACAAATACACCAAAGTCTTTGATGTCACGGATAGTTCCAGTAACAACAGCATTTACTTTATGTGTAAGAGCAAATTTATCAATAGGAGACTCTAAAAGAGTTTTTCTATTTAAAGATATTTTTTGATCTTGTGCATTGATTTTAGCAATCTTCACTTCAATCTCATCACCAGAAGTTAAAACTTCTTTTGCTTTAGTGTTCTTATCCCAAGAGATATCTTGGTTATGTAACAGTCCCTCAACACCTGAGATGCGAACAAATGCACCAAAGTCAGCAAGTGAAGTAATAGTTCCAGTAACAATGTCACCTTCATTATAGTTCTTTAAAAACTCATCAAATGGTTTTGGTAAAAGCTTCTTAAGTGAAACACGTAACTTATGTGTGTTAGAGTTAATTTCAATAACTTCAACATCAATCTCTTCACCAACAGTTAAATAATCATTAGGGTTCTTAACATTTTTGTTCCAAGAAATCTCAGAAATATGTAAGAAACCTTCGATGTCATTTCCAAGGTCAACAAATACACCATATGCTTCAATGTTTGAAACAGTTACAGTGATAGTATCACCTTCATCTAACTCAGACTCAACTTCAGCCCATGGGTCTGGAAGAACAGCTTTAATAGAAAGTGACAGATGACGCTTGTCTTTATCGTAAGAAATAGCCTTAACAGTTACAACATCACCTTCAGCATAAAGCTTAGATGGGTTAACTGGACCCTTATAAGAAATCTCGTTGTAATGAACAAGACCATCAACACCACCAACATCTACGAACATTCCGTAAGAAGTGATTTTCTTGATTGTACCTTCAACAATAACATCTTCTGCCATTAGTTGATCAATGATTTCTTTCTTTTTCTTTCTCTCTTCATTGAAAAGCTTTCTACGAGAAACTATGATTGAGTTCTCAGCAGCATCAACTTTAACAACTTGAGCTTTAATCTTACGACCAACAACTTCATCAGTGTCTTTAAACGCTGCAAGTGAACGAGGCATGAAAAAAGAAACTGCATCAGCTTCAACTACATAACCACCACGGTTCTTCTTAGTAATGATACCTTCAATGATAGTGTCTTCAAAATCATCTTTGTGTAGGTCAATAAACTCAATAGTTTTCTCTTGCTCTAAAACTTTCTTGTAAGAAATCTTAGGACGTTCATTATAGTAACCCATTTGCATTACTTTAATCTTATCACCACAAGCGAACTTAAGTTCACCATTTTCATCACGGATTTCGTCAAGGCTTAAAATACCCTCTAACTTATCACCAACACCTACTAATGCTCTGTTGTCTTCTTCTTGAATCTCAACAATTTCGCCTTCTACTATACGGCTAGTCTCTTGTTTTTTTTCACTCTCTGCAAACATTGCTGCAAAATTTTCTTCATCTAATAATTCGTTATCGAACGCCATTATCTATCCTCTGTTACATAAAAATTGTCGTGATTATACCCAATTTTAGATTATATAGCTATTAATTAAATGAATTTAATATAAGGAAAGAGCAAAGTGCTGATAAAGATTAGTATTACTTACTAATCTCTTCGATATTTTTGATAACATTTTGAATAATCCAGTCTGGTGTAGATGCTCCAGCACTGAGTCCACAGAATTTTTTGCCTTCAAACCAAGACTTTTCTAATTCAGTTTCATCCTCTATATGATAGCTACTTGCACAATTATCTTTAGCTATACTAAAAAGCTCTTTTGTATTTGAAGAGTTTTTCCCACCGATTACAATCATCACATCAGCATTTTTAGATATCTTATCTACTGCATCTTGATTTTCAAAAGTTGCATTACAGATAGTGTTAAAAACTCTTACTTCTTTGTACCTAGGTATAAGGTAAGTAGCTATTGCCATATAGTCTTCAACTTTTCTAGTAGTCTGTGCAACTAAAGCAATCTTTTCTTTGAGTTTTAGCTTCTTTACATCTTCTACTGAAGTGACTACAAGTGCTCCCTGAGTTGCATAAGACTTTACACCTTTTATCTCAGGGTGACTCTCATCTCCAAAGATAACTACATCATAACCCTCTTCACTCATCTCTTGACATATCTCTTGTGGTTTTGTCACATAAGGGCAAGTTGCATCTACTACATCTACACCTTTGGCCTTGAGTGCCGCAAGTTCATCTTTTACGATTCCATGCGTACGCACTATCGCTTTTTCACCTGACTTAAATGTAGTAAAGTCATCGACGAGACCTACTTTAAAATCTGCATCAAGCCGTGCTATCTCTTTGGAGTTATGAATTAGTGGTCCATAAGTAGAAGCATTTGAGTTTTCTTCTGCAATTTTAATCGCACGCTTTACACCAAAACAAAAACCATAATTTTCTGCTAGTTCAATTTTCATGAAAGTTCAACCTTTGTAATCTTTTGTAATAACTCAAAAAAGTTAGGAAAAGAGGTGTTAATACACTCTAAATCTGTCACTTCCATGCCACATCTTAAACCAGCAATTATGAAACTCATAGCTATTCTATGGTCACCATCACTATCTACTTGACTAGATTTCAACTCACCACCGACTATTTTATAACCATCTTTATACTCATATACTTCTATGTTTGAAGCACGAAGTCCTTCTACTACAGTAGAAATTCTATCTGACTCTTTGACACGAAGTTCCTCTGCATTTTTAACAAGAGATTCACCTTGTGCGCATGCCATTGCTATACTTAAAACAGGAAGTTCATCAATTAACCATGAGATATTATCATCAACTACTATACCGTGGAGTGGTGCATATTTTACAGATATATTTCCAATTGGTTCATACTTATTGTCAGTAATTTCATAAGATATATCTGCACCCATTCGCTCTAGTGCTTTAAAAGCTTCTATACGAGTAGGATTAAGTGTAACACCTTCTAAAACTATGTCAGACTCAGGGGTAATAGCAGCCGCTACTGCAAAGAAAAATGCAGAGGACGGATCCGCTGGAACACGAATAGTTAAAGGACTCAGCAGGTCTTTCATCGGAGTAATAGTAGTTTTTAAACCATCTACTTCAATCCCAGCACCCATACCTTTTAACATTCTCTCCGTATGATCACGTGAAAGTTCAGGTTCTGTATATGTACAAACGCCATCAGCACGCAGAGCTGCTAAAATCATACAAGACTTTACTTGAGCAGAAGCTATTTTAGATTTATAATCAAAAGCTTTAAGTGAAGCACCACGAATTGAAAGTGGTGCTAAATCACCATCATCTCTTCCATCGAGTTTTGCACCAATACTTAGTAATGGTGTAGTCACTCTCTTCATCGGACGAGAACGAAGATATTTATCTCCAGTAAGAACAAAATGCCCATTTGCTGAACTTAAAAGTCCACAAAAAAGACGCATACCTGTTCCTGAGTTACCACAATCAAGTACTTCAAAACTCTCTTGTATCCCATCACTAGAAATTTTGATGACTTTTCCATCATCTTCTACTTTTGCACCAAGATTTTTCACTATCTCAAGAGAGTTCATAGTATCTTCAGCTCGTAAAAAGTTCTCAATTGTACTCTCACCATTTGCAAGCATTGCAAACATTACACTACGGTGTGAAATAGACTTATCAGGTGCTATTTCACTGATGTTTAAAGAAAATTTTGTTGCACGAGATACAAGAACTTTACTCATTAACGCAGTCCTATTCCTAACTCTAAGTTGAGTTTTTCTAAAATAGTATCCATAGTAGTTTTGATATCCTCATCCTCGAGTGTTTTTTCCATTGACTGCAGTACAAAACGAATACTTAAGCTCATATTTTCACCTAAAGCTTCATCACTATATTTATCCACAGGATAAAAACGAATAAGATTTTGTATTTCTGCTGTATCAATGACAGATTTAACTTTCTCATAACTCATATTTTTAGGCATTATTAGACTTAAGTCTTTAAATGATGCTTGATACTTTGATGTTTGTTGTGCTATTTTTAAACCATACGGAATCTTAGCAAAATCAATTTCACACATAAAAGTCACATCTAAATCATAATCTTTTTCAACATTTGGATGTACACGAAAAAGTTCACCTATTACAGAACCATCAATTAAAAGTTCTGCTGATTGATAGTCATGTGAAAGAGAATGGCTCGTTTTATTTTCACGAAGCTCTACTGCACCAACTACATCAGATATTTTTTGTACAAAGTAAGCAAAATCAACTTTAGAAGGTTTCCCCGCGTTTGCTAAGTTCTCACTCTCTTTATCACCACTAAAAATGAATGCCATTTTATAAGACTCATCACGAGAAGGAGTAAATACTGAACCAATCTCAAAAAGTCTTACTGATGAGTAACCATTTTTTACATTGTTAGATGCTGATTTTAAAAGACCTGTAAGTAGTGTAGGTCTTAAAGTGTCTAATGTTTGAACAATAGGATTAAGCAGTTCCAACTCATCTTTTGTCGTAAGAAAGCCGTACTTATTTAAAGTTTTCTTCTCATCAAAAACGAAGTGTACAGCTTCATAAAAACCATTATTAGCACCACTGTGTCTAAATATTGAACGTTTTTTATACTCAAAGTAGTTATCTTCTAAACGATTATCTTCTGTTAAAATAAATGGTTTTGATGGGATATTATCTATTCCAACCATACGAACTATTTCTTCAACTATATCTTGCTTATTAACAATGTCATGACGAAATTGAGGTACACTTATTACAAAATTATCTGTAGAAGATTTTGATATATTAAATCCAAGATTTTTAAGAATTTTAGTTATTACAATTTTATCAATCTGGGCACCAATTATATCATCTATCTCTTGCTTTGTAATACTAACAACTTTTTCATTATATGTATTAGTAAGCTCAATTCTTCCACTAAAAGTAGATGACTCTGAACTCGATTCTATCAAGTCTACACAGTATGCTAGACCAGCTTCAAGTTCTGGTTCTGAACCACGTGAAGTTTTATAAAAGAAAGGACCTGATTCTATCTTTGACTCAGACATCTTTTTACTGATAACATCAGGTGGAATGTATGAAGCTTCAAGTAAGATAGTTCCCTCATCTTTTTTAGGCTTTGAAATATCTTTTTGTACTATACCAACAATAGAAGCAGTTCCTTTTCCTTCAATAGTTGCATAACCGTGTTTATCTTCACTCAGTATAACCTGTGCTATTTTGTCTTCTTCACCTGTGCAGAAAAATTCATGATCATATGCTCTTAAAATAACACCTGTACTCTGTGTTACATACAACAACATCTCTTCGACCTTACACTTACGTTCTTCTTCAATCTGTGCAAGTCTTAACTGTATTAAAGTTGGTACATTGAGCTCTTTTAAAGAGAGTGCTTTGTAGCTAAGGTTTACGTTTAAATCTTTCTCATGAGAGAGTCCAAAAACTCTACCAATCCCGCGTTTATCATCATTATCAGTAACTGTATATGATTTTATAGGTCTATCAAATGCAGCACTTAAATCACGAGCAACACCACGAATACTTAAACAATCTCCACGATTAGCAGTCAGTTCTATCTCAATTAAATCATCATTAAATAATGTATTTGTGTTTACTTGATCACCAAGCTTACACTCTCCCATACTCGCATCTATTTCTAAGATACCTTTGCCCATGTCAGCAAGACCAAGTTCACTTGCCGCACAAATCATACCATCAGAATCAACACCACGAAGTTTTACGGGTTTTATTACTAAACCACTTGGCATAACAGCACCAAGAACAGCAACAGCCACGGTAAGTCCAGCTCTAACATTTGCAGCACCACAAACAATTTGACGAATTGAAGAACCAATGTCTACTTGACATACATTAAGTTTATCAGCATCAGGATGTTTTTCACACTCTAAAACTTTAGCAAATACTATTTTTTCTGGAACACGGTACTCTTGTATTCTATCAACTTCTAAACCGATACTATTAAAAGTTTTTGCGATTTCCTCTGTAGATATGCCGCTTAGATCTATCCACTCATTTAACCAAGATCTAGTAACTATCATTGAAATTGCTCCAGTAATTTAATATCGCCTTCAAAAAGTGAACGAAGATCGCCAATTTGATGAATAAGCATTGCAAAACGCTCAACTCCGAGTCCAAAAGCATAACCACTTACGTCTTTGTAATTTACTGCCTGGAAAACATTTGGGTCTACTATTCCACAACCTAGAACTTCTAACCAACCAGTGTGTGAGCATACACGACAGCCCTCACCCTTACAAAAAACACAGCTAATATCTACTTCAGCAGATGGTTCTGTAAAAGGAAAAAATGAAGGGCGAAAACGCACCTCTACTTCACCAAACATATACTTTAAGAAGTCTTCTAAAATAAACTTTAGGTTTGCAAAAGAGACAGTGCCTTCTTTGTCAACTAAAAGACCTTCAACTTGATGAAACATAGGAGTATGAGTCAAGTCATAGTCACGACGAAAAACAGCACCTGGTGCAATCATACGAATAGGTGGTTTTGTAGACATCATTGTTCTAATTTGAACAGGAGAAGTATGTGTACGAAGCATCATTTCATCTTTAAAGTAAAATGTGTCTTGCATATCACGTGCTGGATGATACTTTGGAAGATTCAATGCTTCAAAGTTGTTGAAATCATCTTCAACTATTTGACCAGTTTTTACAGCAAAGTTCATAGAAGAAAAGTATTCTACGATTCTATCCATTGTCTCCATAACAGGATGCAATGCACCTGATTGTGGACTAGTTGAGAACATAGAAACATCTATAGCTTCTGCTTTCATAGCAACTCTAAGTGCCTCTGTTTGTAGTGTAATCTTTTTTGCAGTGAACTCATTCATAAGAGAAGATTTATGAGTATTTAACTCTTTTGCTAACTTCCCTTTTTCCTGACCTGAAAGGTCTTTCATTTTTGCAAATTCTGCGCTTAAGACGCCTTTTTTACCAAATACAGCTATGCGAATCTCTTCTAAAGTTTCAACACTTGTTGCTTCGTTTATTTTATCGTACCACTCTTTCAATATAGAGTCTCCATACATATATAATTTTAAAGGATTATATTTAATTTTTACTAATAAAGAGCTTCATTTAGTATAACTTGTGTTACAATAAGGCATACTTAAAACAAAGGAATTAAACAATATGTGTCTATTTTGTAAAATAATAAATAAAGAAATACCTTCAAATGTAATCGCTGAGAATGATGATTTCTTAGCTTTTCATGACATTAATCCAAAAGCACCTATTCATATTTTAGCTATACCGAAAAAACATGTTGATAGTTTTATAGAAGTGAGTCCTGAGACTATGGCTGGAATGACAAGTTTTATTCAAGATATCGCAAAGAGTGTCAAAATAGATAAAACAGGATATAGAGTCATTACAAATATTGGAGATAATGGGGGTCAAGAGGTAAAACACTTACACTTTCATATACTCGGTGGTACAAAACTAAAGTGGGGTCACTTTAGCGATAGCGACCCTAAAAACAACCTCTAAGAGGTCTGCTTTTTAGCTAGGGCAAGACTCGATAGTACCCATGTCTATTTGAGTTCCTTGTCCTGAAATAACTTTCTCATTTTCACGAATCATTTTACCATTATGTGTAATAGTGTAAGAGATAGCCGTAGTATCACGAATAGTGTTAATAGTTGAGCAGTAAGTTTCAATAGAAGCCATTACCCATCTAGCAGCCATAGTATCATCTGCATCTGAGTTAAAGTTATATGTTAAGTGAAGTGTCTCAAACTTTGCAGGATGTGGCTCGGCGCGAACAACTTCTCCATCTACTACTAAATCAGTTACAGTTTTACCTTGATTTTTAGGCATCATGATTAAATCTGTTGCACTACAAGTAATGATTCCCGATAAGAAGTATTCTATTGGTGAAATCGTAGGACAATCAATAATAAAACTACTTTTAGCAGTCTTCGCTTCAAATTTCATTGCGTCTTTATGTGTTATAGTTATTTTCATCTCTTAATTTCCTTGAAGGTATTTTTTAAAGTATTCTAGTTGTTCTTTTGTTTTTGTAGTAGCTGTTCCACCCTCAGATGTTCTTGCATTCATAGAGTGACGAAGACCAAGGTACTCCATCACATCTTCGTTGATACGAGCATCAATCTCTTTGAGGTATTTAAAATCCATCTTTGAAAGGTCTACATTTATCTCTTCACCTTTGGCAACTGCACGGCCTGTAATAAAGTGAGCTTCACGAAATGGAATGTCGCATTTTTCAACTAAATAATCAGCTAAATCAGTAGCAGAGAGATGTCCAACTGCACATGCTGATTCCATATTATGAGATTTTACTTCCATCGTTTTTATAGCTTCTTTTAAAATCTCCAAAGAGATAGTAGCTGTCTCAACTGAGTCAAAAACACCCTCTTTATCTTCTTGAGTATCTTTGTTATATGCTAAAGGAAGTCCTTTCATAACAGTTAGGAGACCCATAAGTGAACCATAAACGCGACCAGTTTTTCCACGAAGCAGTTCTGGAACATCAGGGTTTTTCTTTTGTGGCATTATAGAACTACCAGTTGAGTACTCATCGCTGAGTTCAACAAAACCAAACTCATAAGAAGACCACATTACAAGTTCTTCACTCAAACGCGAGATATGCATCATCATCGTTGCAATATTAAACAAGATTTCAAGAGCAAAATCTCTATCACTTACCGTATCTAAACAGTTTACACTCACAGAATCAAACCCTAAAAGCTCAGCAGTCATCCCACGGTCAACATTATGTGGTGTTCCAGCGAGTGCGGCACAACCTAGAGGAGAGATATTATTGCGTTTATATGAGTCTTCAAAACGTGCGATGTCGCGCTTAAACATAGATAGATATGCACCTAAATGAAATGCAAAGTTTATAGGCTGTGCATGTTGTAAGTGAGTCATACCTGGGATTAGTGTCTCGGTGTGTTTATCTGCTACTACAAGAACCTCTTGCATCAGTAGCTTTAAACCTTTGACTATCTCTAAGTTTTGACGAAGAACATAACGACGAAAATCAACTGCCACTTGGTCATTACGACTACGAGCAGTATGCAATTTTTTTCCAGCATCACCGATGATAGCAGTTAATCGCTTCTCGATTCCCATATGAAGATCTTCATCACTTATGTTCCACTCAAATTCATCATTTTCAATTTCTGTTTTTACTTGGTTTAAACCTTCAGTAATTAAGATAAGTTCTTCGGTATTGAGTATGCCTTGTTTTGCAAGCATTGCAGCATGTGCTAAAGAGCCCTCAATATCTTCACGATAAAGTTTTCTATCATACATTATAGAAGCATTAAATTCGTCTAACAGACTTGAAGCACTCGCACTAAAGCGACCTGACCACATTTTATCCATATTAAGATCTCCGATTTTTAAAAGTTTGGTATTCTAGCAAAATAAGGTGATTTTACAAAGTATTAGGGGGAAATAAAGCAGAGTCTCTGCTTTATTGTAAAAAGGTATTCGTTTAAGCGTTAATTACAGGCTGGTACATTACCACTGTCTTTAGCATATTCAATAAGAAATTGTTTTAAGTGTTTAGACTTTTTAGAGTATTTCTTACTTTTAAAATATTTATGTGATTTTTTAGCTTTTTTACTTTTTAAATGTAATTTAGCTAAAGGTTTACCCTTTTTTTTCATCCATTTTTTCCACTTCTTCATCTTGTATTCAGATACAAAACTCTGTCCAGCATCATGACATTTTAAGCATTTTTTAACAAAAATCCTCTGCCCTTTATAAAGAGCTGCATTGGCAGTAGTGAGTGAAAATATAGTTAGAGATAAAAGAATTAATACAAATTTAGTCATATGCTACCTTTGAAAGTTATAGGACTATATTACATTAGAAATTATTATAAATTCCTTATATTGAGAAAATATTACTTATAAATATCAAACTCTTTACAATATCTTTATAATTGATACTTTTTATTGAGGTTTTCTTCTAAATCCCATAAAGATTTTTCCTTTAAACCTTTCACTATGCTCTGTGTACACGCAACATCATCCGGCCATTCTCTAGTAAATCCATCAATGCTAGACTTATTTGTACCGTCAATTGCTACCATTAGTCCTGAAACAAACACATCTCTCTGAGCATCCATATTATTTGTAACTCTCCAAATAAGCATATACGAGTTAAAAATATCATTGCCCGTTTCATCTACAAAAATAACAATTCTTAAATGAGGACTAAGTGTAACTAAAGCATCAAAATAATTTTTTGCATTTTTAGTTTTTTTAAGACTAATAACGGTAATTGGATTCTTAGTTCGTATCATATATTGATGTAGATCAACTACATCTGGGATAAGCTCTTTAACTTTGATTAGTAGTTCACTATCACCCAAAAGACTCGGTGCTTGGACAACTGTAGCCGAAGTAGCATCAATGCCTAGTTTTCCACCAACAAGAGTTTCAGGCGA
>JALSMC010000181.1 GCA_026987995.1 Sulfurimonas sp.
GAATAATAGCTGGAATCTCAGTATCTAGTTGGTCGATTTTTGCAAGTTTTTCTTTATCTGTTATATTAAGTGCTGCAGCCCATGCCCCTAAAGTTGGCATTCCTATTACAATCTTATTCTCACCCTCTTTTATATATGCATACATTGAACATGGTGCAAAAATAGCAGCTTGAGGCATAGGATTGTTACCATCAAAAATAGTATATGAAAATGGCACATGACAGAGTGACCAGACTATGTAGGCACTATATCCAGGCATTGCACCCTCATCTTCATCATCTTCGCTATTAAGGCTCTCTTTCATGTTGTAAAAGCCAGCGATTATGTAACCTTTTGTCTCAAATGCCGCCTCAAATCTTTCTTGAAAATCATCAAAAAAATCATCTATATCTTCTGGCTCATCAAAAGGAATTTCAAAGTTCATCATAGTTTTTTTAGCAAAACCTTGAATCTTAGTATATGATTTTGTAGCATCTGGATATTGTTTCTCAATCGCAGCGTCAAGAGGCTCAAACATTTTTATAAATGTTTCTCTTACCGTTATATCTGATATCTGTAGAACATCTAAAGCGGCTCTGGGCATTATATGTGTGATAACTGTTTTATTATCAGATTTTTTACGATATATAACGAGGTTAAATGGAGTAAATCCACCTATACGAGGATCTATATTCATAAGTGGTCTTGCAATATCATCGTTTACTAAAGATGAAAAAGAGAGTTGGCTTAAAGAAGTTTCTCCTACTTGCTGCTCATACACTATGTTTACATTATGGTGAGGGTCATTAAGAAAAAAGCCTACTTCTTCAGTTCCCTTTTTAGAAAACTTGAAAAAGTCTTCATCTATGTCACCATCTATTGTATACTCAACTGCTAGTCTTGTATTGTCGCTTGGTGTGAATGTTGTATCTGCGAAGAGACTTGTGCTAAATGTTATGTTAAAAGCTAGTGATATTAGAACGGTTGTGAGTAGTTTCATATATTTGATCCCTTATTTATTTAAAAAGATATAGACTAAATTTTTTAGTGCATATCTTTTTAAATAGAGAGTTAAACCTGTATAAATACAGGTTTAAGCAACTTTATTCAGTCATCTCATTGATTATATTTTCAATAAATTTTTGTGCTTCACGAAGTTTCTTCGTTCCCTCTTCTTCTTCTGTCATACCAATAGTAG
Source organism: Sulfurimonas sp. (assembly GCA_026987995.1). GTDB lineage: Bacteria > Campylobacterota > Campylobacteria > Campylobacterales > Sulfurimonadaceae > Sulfurimonas. The sequence goes on from JALSMC010000181.1 coordinate 1,178, forward strand.
TAATCCAGTTATCAACAGATAAGAATCCTAGGTACATTTTGTCTTCACCTTTCTTCTTATAGAGGTAGAATGAACATGGAGCCCAAGCACCAGCTTCAGGATGATTTTCTGACACTGGATAGATTACATCGAATTTACAGATTGAGTAAGTATGGTAGAAATCATAAACACCAGTGTAGCCTCTGTCATCGAAAATTTCTTCTTGAACATTTGTATAGTTAGGAAGTAAAAAACCTATAGGTTCCATCTCACCTTCAAATTCAGCTTCAAACTCTTCAATGAAGTCTTCAGGAGATTGACCATCAAGATCTAGTTCCATCTCAAAGTTAGTAGCAAGAGTCTTGTTTGGAAACTTTACTGTATGGTCTAGGTCTTTAAAAGTACCATGAGGCATTGCAGTTTTAAGTCCTTTGTGGATTAACTCAGCATAAGCGATTAGGTCTGGATCAGTAACTGGAATTCCTGTTGATCTAGCCATTGCATGAATTGTTAATGTAGAAATATTCATACAACCTTCTTTGCCTTCCCAGATAGACATAGTTAAAGGAGTAAGTGCACCAAAACTAGGGTACTTTTTAAGAAGCTTGAATGTAAGGTCAGTGTTAATAAACATAGCTAAGTTGTAGATTTTGTAATGAAGTTTAGAAAATCTTTGGCTAAAAGGTTTATTCATATCGTTATTACCAGGTATTTCTAAACCAACACCATCAAAAGCAGCTTCAATTGATTTTATAGTAACTTTACCATCTGCATTTGGTGTTGAAAATACTTGAACATCTTGTATCTTTTTAGGTTTAGCAGGAGCCTCTGGAGCAGTGCTGCAACCAACAATTGAGAGTGCCATTAGGGCTACAATCATAAGTGAATATATTTTTTTCATTTATTTTTCCTTGAGTGAAATGATTCTGTTAGATTTTATCATTATTTTTATATAAATTAGATTAAGA